>JAFOGE010000025.1 GCA_017386965.1 Clostridia bacterium | reverse complement strand
GGCTCTGCGGGACAGCTCATTCTGCGTGATCTTCACCATGCCAAAGAGGTCAACGACCGTGTTTGCTGTATCATTGACGATGATAAGACCAAATGGGGCTGCTCCATTGACGATGTTCCGATCGTAGGCGGACGTGACGAGATTCTGCTCAACGTGGAGAAATATCGTATTGAAAAGATCTTCCTGGCCATTCCCAGCGCCTCGGCATCCGATCGCCGCGACATCCTCAACATCTGCAAGGAAACGGGATGTGAGCTGAAGAATCTTCCCGGTGTTTACCAATTCGTGTCCGGAGAGGTCAACGTGGGTGCTTTGCGGGACGTTGCCGTTGAGGATCTGCTCGGACGTGAGCCGGTTCAGGTGGATATGGATGAGATCTACCACTTCATTACGGGCAAGGTCGTGCTGGTTACCGGAGGCGGAGGCTCTATCGGAAGTGAGATCTGCCGTCAGATTGCCAAAAACAACCCGAAGCAGCTGATCGTTTTTGATATTTACGAGAATAACGCGCATGCGATCAGTTTGGAATTGAAGGATCGCTATCCGAATCTGAACCTGGAGGTTCTGATCGGATCGGTGCGGGATAGCCAGAGATTGGATCAGCTGTTCCGCAAATACAAGCCCGACGTGGTTTACCACGCAGCGGCGCACAAGCATGTGCCGCTGATGGAGGATAGCCCCTGCGAATCCATCAAGAACAATGCCGTGGGTACATACAAAACCGCGTATGCTGCGATGCTGCACGGATGCAGTCGCTTCGTTCTCATCTCCACGGATAAGGCGGTCAATCCCACGAATATCATGGGAGCCTCCAAGCGCCTTTGCGAGATGATTGTTCAGAGCTTTGACCGAAAGATCCGCGATGGAAAAGCGAACGAGCTTTTCACGCTTCGCGTCAATCATGGAATCTCCGATTTTAACGAATTGGAGTATCCGAAGCTTGAAAAGGCACCCAAGACCGAGTTCGTAGCCGTGCGCTTCGGAAACGTTTTGGGAAGCAACGGATCGGTCATTCCTCGCTTCAAGGAGCAGATCGCAAAGGGTGGACCGGTTACGGTAACGCACCCCGACATCATTCGCTACTTTATGACCATTCCCGAGGCTGCCTCTCTTGTTTTGCAGGCAGGAACCTATGCCAAGGGCGGAGAGATCTTCGTTTTGGATATGGGCTCTCCCGTAAAGATCGACACCCTGGCGCGCAACTTGATCCGCCTTTCCGGCTTGCGCCCCGATGTGGATATTGAGATTTCCTACACGGGTCTGCGCCCCGGAGAAAAGCTCTATGAGGAAAAGCTGATGTCCGAGGAGGGCATGAGGACCACACCGAATCACTTGATCCACATCGGTAAGCCGATCTCCTTTGATACGGATCTTTTCCTGCGCCGTTTGCCTCAGCTGATGAACGCGGCGTATGACGGATGTGAGGATCGGATCCGCGATATGGTTTCCGAGGTCGTTCCTACTTATCATCCTGCGGGACGTCATGGCTCCGAGGATAAGGGAAATGCCTATGAGGAGCAGATGAAGACGGTAAATGCTGCCGAGGAAAAGGCAGAGGCGCCGGTTTGATTTTTACAGATACTGGTTTCTCATACAGAAGACGAATGCATGCATTCGTCTTCTTTTTTTGTGGGAAAGAGGATTTTTTTGAAAGAAAAGAATGGACTTTTTGATTTTTTGTGCTATAATGATATTTGAAAAGCTTATTTAGAGAGGATCGCACGAAAGATGATAAAAAAAGCCATCAAGGAATACCTTATTATTACCTTTGGAGCCATCCTGGCTGCCGTAGGAATCTTTTTCTTTATGCTCCCAAGTCATGTTGCTGTTGGAAGCGGAACGGCGATCGCGATGGTGCTGAGCAATTTTATTCCGTTGCCCGTGTCGGCACTTTCTTTGATTCTCAACGTCTTTTTGCTTATCATGGGATTCCTCCTGATCGGCTCGGAATTCGGAGGGAAGACGATTTATACCTCGATTACGATTCCGATCGCACTTGGCGTGCTGGAGCTTATTTTTCCCAATTTTCAATCTCTGACGCAGGATCCGGTTCTGGACGTAATGTGCTACATCATTACGGTCGGAATGGCAATGGCCATTCTGTTTTCCTACAACGCCTCCTCCGGCGGCATTGATATCCTTGCAAAGATCGTCAGCAAGTATTGCAGGATCGGCCTTGGCACGGCGGTGTCTGTCTGCGGTGTCGCGGTGGCATTGTCCTCTGCGGTGTGTTACGATACCAAGACGGTCGTGTTGAGCGTTCTCGGAACCTATTTCAGCGGAATGGTGGTGGATCGCTTCATTTTCGGCCTGAACATCAAACGCCGCGTTTGCATTATTTCGAACAAGGTGGATGAGTTGCTGGACTATCTGCTTCACGAGCTGCACAGTGGGGCTACACTGTACGATAGCATCGGCGCCTATAACAACGTGATCCGCAAGGAGATCGTTACCATCGTTGACAAGCAGGAGTACCGTTCGCTCATGGACCGCGTTCGCAAGATTGATCCGGAGGCCTTTGTAACGGTCTATTCGGTCAATGAGGTGCGGTATATGCCAAAGACCTTTCAAGCAGAGAAAAAACAAAAATAATCCTCAACGACGGGGAAGGGAGTGGATTCAATGACCGAACGGCTGCACTTGCGTGTGCGAGATCCGTTTATCGTTGCCTTTCAAGGGTACTACTATATGTACGGCACCCGTGAGGAGCGCACGGTCTTTTGCTATCGCAGTCGGGACCTGGAGCATTGGGAGGAGCATTGTGACGTCTTTACCATACCCGACGACTCCTGGGCCTCGCGTGACGTTTGGGCATCGGAGGTGCATTTTTACAATTCACGGTTCTATCTTTTTGTGTCGTTGCTTGGCAAAAACGGACTGCGCGGAACACAGGTGGCCGTGGCAGACCGCCCCGACGGGTGCTTTGTCCCGGTGCGCAACCGTCCTTTGACTCCCCTCGGGCAAAGCTGCATCGACGGTACGCTCTTTGTGGACGGCGACACACCGTATATCGTGTATTCGCACGATTGGCCGGACAATTACGTCAAGGAAAAGGATGCGTACGTTGGAGAGATCCGGGGTGCGCAGGTAAGTGCGGATCTGAGTGAGATCGTGGGCAAGCCCTTCTTGCTTTTTGCATCGGACGAGGCTCCCATCTCGCGGGATACGCCGCACCGCGTTTCCAAGGACGGCAAGGGCTTTGTACGCTACGGCTCGGATGCGCCCTTTGTGCAACGACTGAGCGACGGACGTCTGCTGCTTACCTGGTCACCGTACTTACAGGATCGCTACGTCGTCCTTTACGCGATCTCGGAGAATGGCAGCATCCGCGGCCCGTGGCGGCATGGTGATCTGCCCTTATTTGACGGGAACGGAGGGCATGCGATGTTCTTCCGCGATTTTAACGGCGCACTGCGGATGTGCTTGCACGCACCCGAAAGGTCCCCCATGGAGCGTGCGCACGTCTTTTGCATGCGGGAGTGCCCTGAGGGGCTTTCGATCCTTTCTGAAATTTGAGATTGCACCTTGCTTTTTTAGCGCTGAATGCGTACCGGGCATTCAGCGCTCTTTTTTGTGGCGCGGGAGTGGATTCTTCCTGAAAACACCTTGATTTTACGGAAAATCCGTGCTATAATGAAAAAAAGATTTTTCGGAAGGAGCGAGTAGAATATGAAATTGAGTGAGCTTCTCGCACAGGGGAAAATGACGCTTTCCTTTGAGGTTTTTCCTCCAAAGACCAACACCGCCTTTGCTTCGGTGCAGCATGCCACAGAGGAGATCGCAAAGCTCCGTCCTGCCTTTATGAGCGTGACCTACGGGGCAGGCGGAGGAATCGGTCAATACACCTTGGAGATCGCCAAGAATATCAAGGAGCATTACGGCGTTCCAACGCTCGCACATCTGACCTGCGTTTCCTCCACGCAAAAGACCGTGCGCGAGAAGATCGAGCAGATGCGACGGGCGGGAATTGAGAACGTGATGGCTCTGCGCGGAGATCTGACACCGGAGCTTGCCTCGGGTGATCGCTCCGGTCTTTTCTACCGCCATGCCGTAGATCTGATTCGAGAGATTCGCGAGAGCGGCGCGGATTTCTGCATTGGCGGAGCTTGCTATCCCGAGATCCACCCCGAGAGCGCCAATCAGAAGGAGGACATCCGCTACCTGCGTGAAAAGGTGGAAGCCGGATGCTCCTTTTTGACCACGCAGATGTTTTTTGACAACAATTTGCTCTATAACTTCCTCTACAAGATCCGCGAGGCCGGTATTACCGTCCCCGTCATTCCCGGCATCATGCCGATCACCAACGGCAATCAGGTGGCGCGTGCCATTCAGCTTTCCGGATCCTTCATGCCGCAACGCTTCAAGGCGCTGGTTGATAAATTCGGGAGCAATCCCGCTGCCATGAGGCAGGCGGGAATTGCGTATGCCACCGATCAGATCATTGACCTCTACGCCAACGGAATTACCAACGTACACGTCTATTCCATGAATAAGCCGGACGTTGCCGAGGCGATCCAAAGGAATCTTTCCTGCATTCTCGAGCAATGAACAACGCACGTATTTCGGTTCGCAGTTACGGAGTGCTCCCCCTGGATCGGTCCGAGATCCTTCGCTATGCGGGCACACCTGCGACATCCCCCGAGCTGGATTGCCTGTTGGATGCGTGCCTTGCAAAGAGTGAGGCGCTTTTGCGAGGACGGGTCTGCTTTTCCGTCCTTCCCCTACACCGAAAGGAGCAGATCTTGGATCTGACCTTTGCCACAACTGCCTCTGCCTCTCTCGGACGGGCTCTTGAGGGCTGCGATCGCATTCTGCTGTTTGCCGCTACTGCGGGACTGGAGATCGACCGCTTCATTTTCCGTACGGCGAAGCATTCCTCGGCTGAGGCGCTCCTGCTGCAAGCGATCGGAACGGCCTACGTGGAAGCGGTTTGCGATCGGTTTTGCTCCGAGATCGCCCAAGAGCTGGGCGAAGGCGGAAAGGGACTGCGTCCGCGCTTTAGCCCGGGCTATGGGGACTTGCCTCTTTCGCTGCAGAGGGAGGTGTTTTCCTATCTGGATTGCCCTGCGCGGATCGGGCTTACCCTGAACGAAACGCTTTTGATGTCACCGAGCAAATCGGTCACGGCCATTGCAGGGATTCTGAAAGAAACCAACTGATCTCCCAAAGGAGAACGATATGAAAATTACAGAGTATATCAAGCAACACATTCTTTTGCTCGACGGAGGCATGGGAACGCTTCTGCAGGAGCGCGGTCTTATGCCGGGAGAGCTTCCCGAGCGTTGGAATCTGACGCATCCCGATGCGATTTTAGAGATCCATACGTCCTATTTTGATTCCGGGAGCAACGTGATCAATCTGAACACCTTCGGAGCGAACCGCCTCAAATATACGTCGGAGGAGCTGGATGCCGTCATCGGAGCGGCTGTACGGCTGGGACGTCAGGCACAGGAGCAGAGTTGTGGAAAGCAACCGAAGTGGCTGGCCCTGGATCTTGGCCCCACGGGACGGATGCTCAAGCCCTATGGGGATCTGGATTTTGAGGATGCGGTAGAGATCTTTGCCCAAACCGTGCGGATCGGAGTCCGCCACGGAGTGGACTTGATCATGATCGAAACCATGAATGACAGCTATGAAACCAAGGCGGCCTTGCTTGCCGCAAAGGAGAACAGTACGCTTCCCGTGTTCGTTTCCAACGCCTACGGGGAGGATGGAAAGCTGATGACCGGTGCCACGCCCGCCGCCATGACCGCCATGCTTGAGGGCATGGGTGCGGATGCGATCGGTGTCAACTGCTCACAAGGTCCTGCGGCGTTGGGAAATGTCGTGGAGGAATACCTGCGATGCGCCTCGGTTCCCGTCCTTCTCAAGCCCAACGCGGGGCTCCCGCGCGCAGTGGACGGCAAAACGGTTTACGACGTCGCGCCAAAGGAATTTGCCTCGGCGGTTGCCGCACTTGTAAAAAAAGGAGTTCGCGTAGCAGGAGGCTGCTGCGGAACAACGCCCGACTATATCGAGGCTCTGCGACAGGCGTGCGAGGAGATTACGCCTTGCCCGGTGGTCAAGAAGAGTGAAACCTGCGTGTCCTCCTACGCGCGTACAGTTACCTTCGGGGGCCTTCCCGTGCTGATCGGGGAACGCATCAATCCGACCGGAAAGAAGCGTTTTCAGGAGGCCCTGCGGCGTCAGGACATGGACTACATTCTCCGCGAGGGGCTTTCCCAGGAGGAGAAGGGGGCGCACATTCTGGACGTCAACGTCGGACTGCCCGATATTTGTGAGCGGGAGCTGCTTTGCCGCGCCGTTTGCGAGCTGCAGGCGGTCACGGCACTTCCGTTGCAGATCGATACGTCCGATCCCGTTGCCATGGAGGCCGCGTTGCGCCGCTATAACGGAAAGGCGATGATCAATTCGGTCAACGGAAAGCGCGAGAGCATGGATGCCGTCTTTCCGCTTGCCAAGAAATATGGAGGCCTTGTCGTCGCGCTGACGCTGGACGAGAACGGAATCCCCGCACGCGCCGAGGAGCGCCTCGCGATCGCGCGGCGGATCGTAGGGCGCGCCGAAGAATACGGTCTGGACCGTAAGGATCTGCTCTTTGATCCTCTGGCGCTGACGGTCAGCGCGGATGCGACTGCGGCAAGAGAAACTCTGCGCGCCGTGGAGCTGATTCGACGGGAGCTTGGGTGTCACACCTCTCTTGGCGTGTCCAACGTATCCTTTGGCCTTCCTGCAAGGGATCTGGTCAACGGAACCTTCTTTGCCATGGCCTTGGAGCGCGGACTTTCTGCCGCGATCCTCAATCCCTATTCTGCAGAGATGCAAAAGACCTATGCGACCTATTGTGCGCTTGCGGGACTGGATCCCAACTGTGCCTCCTATATTGCCTATGCATCCACGCTTTCGACCTCTCCGGCGTCGGCTTCACCTGCCGTTTCGGCAGGGGAGAGCAAAGCGGCACTTTCCTCGGAGAACCCCTTGCAGCATGCGATCCTGAAGGGCTTGCGTGAGCAGGCCGCGCTTCTGACAAGGGAGCTGCTCCAAGCGAGAGAGCCTCTTTCGGTGGTGCAGGAGGAGATCATCCCCGCACTGGACGCCGTGGGCATTGGCTTTGAAAGCAAAACGGTCTATCTCCCACAGCTTTTGATGAGCGCAGAGGCCGCAAAATCGGCCTTTGAGGTGATCAAGGGCGCGATGGCAGGGAGATCTGGCGCGAGCCGATGCGGATTCCTCCTGGCCACGGTCAAGGGGGATATTCACGACATTGGGAAGAATATCGTTAAGCTTCTGCTCGAGAATTACGGCTTTGCGGTCACCGATCTGGGACGTGACGTACCGCCCGAGAGGATTGCTGACGAGGCGGTGCGCCTGCACAGTCCGATCGTGGGGCTGAGCGCGCTGATGACAACGACGGTTCCCGCGATGGAGGAAACGATTCTTCTGTTGCGAAAGAGAGCGCCATGGTGCCGCGTGATTGTGGGCGGTGCCGTACTCAATCCCGAATACGCGGCCGCAATCGGTGCGGACTACTATGCGAAGGATGCGATGGGCGCGGTTCGCTATGCCGAGGAGATCGAACGAACGATTTGACGTTCCTCTATGAGGAGAAGACTTGACAGAGGGCAGAGCGGTATGTTATAATAATGACACAAAACGAAGGAAGAGGTGCTTTACGATGTTCGGGCAATCCTACAAGATTCAAACCAAGCAAAGAAACCTGTTTTTGCGTGTGGCCAAGGGACATTTTGCCACCAGCCACAGCCATATCAATTACTATATTGACGTTACCACGCAAAAGACCCGCCTTTCGGAGGCCTCTGCCGTGGCGAAGGAGCTGGTTTCCTACTACAAGAGAAGCACGATCGTGGATACCATTCTATGTCTGGATGGCACGCAGGTGATCGGCACCTGCCTTGCAACTGAGCTGACGAAGGAGGCATTTGTAAGCATCAATGCACACCAAACCATCTACGTCATCACGCCGGAGCATACCACGGGAAGTCAGATCATCTTCCGCGACAGCATTCTCTCGGCCATCGAGGGCAAGAACGTTCTGATCCTTGCGGCCTCCGTTACCACGGGCTACACCGCGCAGGCGGCGATTGAGGCCGTACGGTATTACAACGGACACGTTGCCGGCATTTCTTCTATCTTTGCAACCGTAGATGAGTGCATGGGCTATCCGGTTCATTCGGTCTTTGATCCGAAGGACCTGCAGGATTATGCAACCTATCCTTCCCATGAATGCCCGATGTGTCGGGAGGGAAGAAAGATCGACGCATTGGTCAATAGCTTTGGATATTCCAAGCTTTAATTGCTTCGAACGGGCGGAGCGCGTTTCGCTCCGTCCTCCAATCGAGAATATGCTCTAAGAGCAGAAAGGAAGGTATTCGTATGCCGGGACCGGGTGGAGGCTCCAGAGGGGGCGGCTTTGGCGGCGGTGGATTCGGAGGAGGATCTCGCGGCGGTGGATTCGGAGGAGGATCGCGCGGCGGTGGATTCGGAGGAGGACTGGGAGGCGGTTATCGTCCAAGACCTCCCCGTCCGCATTTTTACGGAGGATGGCATCGCCGTCCGTACGGCTATGGTTATTACGGTGGCGGCGGATGCCTTGGAGGGATCGCCGCGGCAATTCTCGCGCCGATTATCATTTTGATCGTTGCCTTGGCCATTCTTTTCACGATGTTGGGATCGGTCATTTCCACGGTGAGCAAGGGAGGGGTCGTAACCTACTCCGAGGCGAAATTTCAAGATTATGCACAGCAGCAATACGATCAGGCATTCGGTGCCGTTCCGTCCTCGGAATATGAGGAAAAGCTGCTGCTGATCTTCCTGACCACCGAGGAAATGGAGGAATATTACTGCATTGCCTGGGTCGGCAACGAGATTCGCACCGAGATCAATTATCTGTTCGGAAACGAGCAGACGCCCTTTGGCAGAATCGTGCAGGGAAGCATCAATCCCTACTACGCCTATTCGCTCAGCTCCAATCTGACCGTGATCATGGACCGTATGCGTATGGAGATTGAGGCACTGGATCTGGAATCCTCCTTCCGAGGGGATGCGGCGCAGGTCTTGCCGACGGACTCCAAGCTGATCAACTATACGTCGATTTCGATTTCGGATGCAACCGTGAACGATGCGCTTGCAGACTTTACCGAGGCGACGGGAATTGAAACCGTCATCGTAGTCGAAAGTGCAGAGGTCGTGTTCGGCAAGGGAATCCCGGAGGGCGATCTGGCCATCCTGGTGATCATGCTGGT
>JAFOGE010000195.1 GCA_017386965.1 Clostridia bacterium | reverse complement strand
CGGACGCAGGATATCCGCGCAACGGTGGACTCCATCGCTTTACCAGCAATTCCACAATCTCCCTGCTCAATCATCGCTCCTTGGAAAAGGTGATCGTGGCAGGCTGGTATGACAGAACCCGTCCCGAAACGGCCGTATGCCGCTGCTTCTTCCCAATCGAGAAATAAGGCAAAACAAAAAAGGTGAGTTGAAAATCAACTCACCTTTTTTCTTTGCGCAAAATGCGCATGTAAATTGCGATATTTCTTCTGTTTTGATAAAGCAATGCGTGTATTGCTCATCCGCAGGAGAAATTACGCAAGCAGCTCCTCCAGCTCGGAAAGTGCAGCATCGAACTCCTTCATTGCGGATGCAACAGCATCGGGCTTGGTCAGATCCACGCCTGCGATCTTCAGCTCCTCCAGCGGATAATCCGATCCGCCTGTGGAAAGGAAGCGGAGATAATCTGCGGCACCGTCCTCCTCCAGGATCCGCTTTGCGATGGAAACGGCGGAGCAGAAGCCGGTAGCATACTGGTAAACGTAGAAGGCGTTGTAGAAGTGCGGGATGCGCGCCCACTCGATCTCCTGCAGCTCGTTGACCGTAGCGCCCTCGTAATAAAGCTCGTTGAGCTCACGGTAAACGCGATTGAGCGTCTGCGCAGTCAGAGGCGTTCCCTCCATATCCAGATCGTGCGCCTTTCTCTCAAACTCTGCAAAGAGCGTCTGACGGAAGACCGTTGTGCGGAAGCCCTCAAGGAAGTGATTGAGAATATACGCGCGCTTTGCGGGATCCTGCTCGGTCTTAAGCAGGTAGCGCGTCAGAAGCACCTCGTTGACGGTGGAAGCCACCTCTGCCACGAGGATGCGGTAGTTGTGGTTGGCATAGTCCTGCGCCTCGGAGGAGTAGTAGGAGTGCATGGCGTGTCCCAGCTCATGCGCCAGCGTGAAGGCATCATCCAGCGTGTCGGTGTAGTTGAGAAGAACGTAAGGATGCACGCCGTGAACGCCGCAGGAATAGGCTCCCGTGGTCTTTCCCTTGTTCTCATAGACGTCGATCCAACGCTCACTGAACGCACGGTCAAGCAGCTTCTGGTATCCCTCTCCGAGCGGCAGAGTCGCCTTCTTAACAAGCTCCTGTGCCTCCTCGTAGGAGATCTTCATTTCCACGCTCTCCACCATCGGGCAGTAGAGATCGTACATGTTCAGCTCCTCCAGCCCCAGAACGCGGCGGCGAAGCTCGAGGTAGCGGCGCATGATGGGAAGACCGCCGTGGATCGCCTCGGTCAGACTGTCATAGACCGAAACGGGAACGTTGTTGCCAAAGAGTGCCTTCTGGCAGGAGGACTCATATCCGCGCACGCGCGTGTTGAAGTTGTCCATCTTAACGCTTCCCGCGTACATCGCCGCGAGCGTGTTGATATACTTCTTGAATTCTCCAAAATACTGCTCGAAGGAATCCTTGCGTACCCGCTGGTCGCGGCTCTCGCGGTAAACGCCGAAGTTGCCGTGCGTCAAGGTTACGGTTTCGCCCGCCTCGTCCTCGATGGTCGGGAAGGTCATGTCCACGCTCTCCAGCATCGTAAAGGAGTTCTGTGCCGTTCCCGCAGCATCCGAAAGCATAGCCAGCATCCGCTCGCTCTTTTCGTCCAGGGTGTGTGCGCGCTTGCGGGCAATATCCTCCAGCTGATGGCGGTAGCCCGCAAGAACGGGATCCTGCATCATAGCGGAAAGCTTCTCCTCCTCGATCGAGAGGATCTCGGGTACCAGGAACGCACCCGCGGTGGAAAGCTTGACCAAGATATGCTCGGCGCGGCCGTTCATAGCCTGGTAGGTCGGATCTCCGTTGTCCACGTTCAGACGAAGCATGGAATAAACATAAACCAGCTCGGCGCGACGGGAGATCTCAAAATAGACGTCCAGTCCCTTCTTCATGCTCTCGGCAGATGCGCCCAGCGTTCCCTGGATGGCAGCAGCCTCGGGAAGGCTTGCCTCCAGATCCGCCAGAGCCTTTTCCCAAGCCTCATCCGAGGGGAAAATGTCTGTAAAATTCCACGTGTAGCGCTCCTGCGCCTCGTTTCTTGCTTTGATTGCCATAAAATTTGTACCTTCTTTCTCGATGAATTCCAAAAAATACGTTACCTATAGTCTATCACAAAATCCGGAAAAAGTAAAGCCCTACGCGCTATAATTTTTCTTTTTTCGCCCCGGGCAATCGCTCTCGGAGCAGACTCGACATAAACTGATGATAGGACGGGATGACGGAAGAAAATTCCTGTGGCAAAATTTTGGATCGGCGTTTAAGAGCCACCGTTTTGCGGTAAGAATAAGAACGGAGGAGGGTGTGGTAAGAAATCCCCCCTCTCCGAAAATTCGGCATCGCGCCCGCGAAAAAGGAAAGGACATAGCGCCATGAGCGTCAGACGAGGAGATATTTATTACGCAGATCTGAGCCCGGTGGTTGGGTCGGAGCAAGGGGGATTGCGCCCCGTGCTGATCATCCAAAACGACATCGGAAACAAATACAGCCCTACGGTGATCGCCGCGGCGATCACCTCGCGCATGAGCAAGACACGGCTTCCCACACACATTGACGTCTACGCTGATCGCGTGGGACTTGCCAAGGATTCGGTCATTCTCCTGGAGCAGATCCGAACCCTGGACAAACGCCGCCTGAAGGAAAAAATGGGACATCTGGACGAGGAAATTATGGATCATGTCAACACCGCCATTGCCATCAGCTTTGGTCTTGGCGACGCGCGTCAGGACGCGGAGGCGCGTGCGCGCATGCAGGAGATCTCCGCCTACACACCGCAAAGCGGCGCCGTTGCCTCCACCGCCGAGGGTCCCTCCCTCACGGAGAACACTACCCCCTTGCCCCGCACCACCTGATGCAAAAAGCCGATCCGTCGATCGGCCTCTGCCAAAAAAACGCTCTCCCTTCCTGCAAAACAAGCGGGAGGCCCTCCGAGGAAGGCCTCCCTTT
>JAFOGE010000194.1 GCA_017386965.1 Clostridia bacterium | reverse complement strand
GATCGCGCGCGTTTATGACAGACTCAACGCAGAACTGGATTATACGGCCTGGGCAGATTTTGCCGAGGCCTGCTTTTCCCGTTTCCTTCTTCAAAAGCCGCAATACGTGCTCGATCTCGCCTGCGGAACCGGCCGCATGACGCTGGAGCTCGCCTCCCGCGGATACGATATGATCGGCATTGACGGCAGTGCCGATATGCTCTCTCAGGCCTATGACCGCGGTGCGATGAGCGCAGGCGTGCTGCTTTTGCATCAGGATATGCGCTCCTTTGAGCTTTACGGAACCGTCGGTGCGGCAGTCTGCTGCCTGGACAGCCTCAACTACCTGCTCACCCCCTCTGATCTGGCATCCTGTCTGCGTCTTGTGCATACTTATCTCGACCCGGACGGCCTTTTTTTCTTTGACGTCAACACGCCCTTCAAATTTGAGAAGATCTATGGAAACAACGCCTATATCCTCGAGGACGAATTGACCTTTGAGGATGAGGAGGACGAGGAGCGAGTGGCCGTCTATTGCGGGTGGCAAAATGCGTATGATCCGGAGAGTCGGATCTGCCAATTCTCGCTCTCCCTCTTTGAGGAAACCGAAAAGGGTTCCTACCGCCGCGAGGACGAGCTGCAGGAGGAGCGCTGCTACTCCATGGAGGAGCTTCGGACAGCCCTATCCGATGCAGGGTTCGAGTTCCTCGGTGTCTGGCAGGATTTTGCATTTACGCCCCCCACCCCCAAGGCCGAGCGTTGGTATATCTGCGCACGCGCAAAAAAATAACTTGGATTTTCCATTGCTATTCACGAAAGGATCCCCTATGTCATCCACGATTCTTCGCGCCATGACTGCCGACGGCAGTGCGCGCATTCACGTCATTCGCTCCACCGAGATCGTCAATGAGGCCATTCGCCTGCACCATCCCACTCCCACCGCCGCAGCCGCACTGGGACGTCTTTTGACCGTTACCTCCATGATGGGATGCATGCTCGGTGAGAAAAACGATACCATTACCGTCGCGCTCAACGGCGACGGCCCCGCGGGACATGTGCTTGCGGTGTCCGACTATATCGGAAACGTGCGCGGCTATATTCAAAATCCCGACGTCGATCTTCCCCTGAAGCCCAACGGCAAGCTGGACGTTGGAGGGGCTGTAGGGAAGGGACTTCTCCGAATCCTGCGCGATATGGGAAGCGCCGAGCCCTATAACGGCTCGATTGAGCTGGTCAGCGGAGAGGTCGCAGAGGACGTGGCCGCCTACTATGCACAGAGCGAGCAGGTTCCCACAGTCTGCGCTCTGGGTGTGCTGATCGATCGGGACGGCTCCTGCCGCGCGGCAGGAGGGGTTTTGGTTCAACTGCTTCCCTTCTCCGATCCTGCGGTGACCGATCTCTTAGAGCGCAACGCAAAGGATCTCTCAAACGTTTCCGCCCTCTTTGATGCGGGAATGAGCCTCGAGGAGATCGCAGGGATCGCCCTGCGCGATATCCCGTTTGAGGTCTTTGACGAATTGGACGTGGAATATCGGTGCAACTGCAGCCGTGAGCGCACCACAAAGGCGCTCATCACACTCGGAAAGCCGGATCTGTTGAAGCTTCTGGAGGAGCAGATCAGCGAAGGAAAGCCGGATCGCCTGGAGGTATCCTGCCGATTCTGCGATCGCTTGCAGTATTACGGTCGAGAAGACATTGAGAAAATGTTTGAGGAAAAGGAATAGAGAAGAAAAAAGGGAGGCTTTTTGAAGAAGGCTTCCCTTTTTTTGAAAATGTCCTTCAAAAAAGGGAAAAAGATCGCAAAAAGGGTATTGACAAGGGGCGCGCGATGTGCTATAATAGCAGAGCGAAAAGCGAGTCGGTAGGCAAAAAAACTTTTTGAAAAAAATAAAAAAAGTTTCCAAAAACCTCTTGACAAACCATTTGGGTTATGCTATAATAAGTAAGTCGCCGACAAAAGGCGAGTATGGAAGCATAGCTCAGTTGGGAGAGCATCTGCCT
>JAFOGE010000193.1 GCA_017386965.1 Clostridia bacterium | reverse complement strand
GTTGATCTCCCGGACGGCATCCGGATCGGTATCTGTGACGCCGAAGGGCATGAGATTGTGAATCGCCATACGGTCGCATCCCAGGATGGCAGTCCCTCGGATGGCCTTTGCCATTTTGGAAAAGCGCTCGGAACGGTCCTCCTCCGTAGCATCCTGCATAGGATAACGCCAGGGTCCGTGTGTCTGGCATACCTCAATGCCACATTCGGTCAGAATATGCCTCTGCTCCCGAAGCGTACGTTCAAACGCCGCCTCCGAAAGCATCCAAAGGGGCTCCTGTGTGCGAACAAATCCCTGATAGTCCGTTGCCTCATAGCCGTGGCGGCGCATTTTCTCCGCACCTGCGGCAAAATCCTCTCCCTGCCCAATGTAGGCAGTGGAAAGAATGGAAATCTTCATAAGGGGCTCTCCTTTCGGGACTTACTCAAAGGTCTTTGCTACCTCGCGCAGAGCCGCTACGATGCGGATGTGTTGCGGGCAAGCGCGGACACACTGTCCGCAGGCAATGCAATCCGAGGCCTTGCCATAGGACTTGGCAAGCTCGGAATAGGCCACCTTCAGCTCTCCCATCTCTGCTTCCTCCGCCTGCTTTGCACGGTTGTAAAGCGTAAAGTACTGCGGGATCTCGATCTTCTTGGGGCATCCGTCCACGCAATAGCGGCAGCTCGTGCAGGCCACGGCAATATCCTCCAGGATCATGCGCGCAGCATCCTTCAGAACAGCGTTTTCACGGTCGGTCAAGGGAGCAAAATCCGACATGTAGGACAGATTGTCCATGAGCTGCTCCATATTCGACATGCCGCTAAGTACCATGAAAACGTTCTCACAGCTTGCAGCAAAGCGGATTGCCCAGGAGGGTACCGACCAATCGGGATGCTGCGAGGAAAGCAGATCCGTTACACGCCCCGGAATCTTGGCCAGCGTTCCGCCCTTGACGGGCTCCATCACAATGATCGGCTTGCCGTGCTTGAGGCAGACCTCATGGCACAGACGGGACTGAACAGTATCGCTCTCCCAATCCAGATAGTTGAGCTGGATCTGCACAAAATCCACCTCGGGATGCTCGGTCAGGATCTGATCCAGCACCTCGGCACTGTCGTGGAAGGAAAAGCCCATCTTGCGCACCTTTCCCTGCCGCTTCAATTCAGACACAAAGGCAAAGCTTCCGAAGCGCTCCGCCTTGGCATAATTCTCGGTTCCGAGATTGTGAATGAGATAGTAATCAAAGTAGTCCACACCGCATTTTTCCAGCTGCTCGGCAAAGATACGCTCCTGATCTCCCTCTTCCTTCAGGAACATACTGGGGAGCTTGCTGGCGAGCAGGAAAGAATCTCTGGGATGGCGCTTGACCAGCGCCTCGCGTACCACGTTCTCGCTCTGAAAGCCGTGGTACATATACGCCGTGTCAAAATAGGTAAAGCCGCGCGAGAGAAAGGTGTCCACCATTTGGCAGACCTGCTCCATATCCACCGATTTCGGATCCTCTCGGTCCAGCAACGGCAGACGCATCATTCCAAAGCCTAACTTTTTCATATATGTATCATTCCTTTCGATATAGATGAATTCTTTTCGATTTTTTAACAGGAGGAGCGTTCAAGCTCCGTGTGCGCAAAGCGTACGCAGAGGGCATTCACCGCATTTCGGCGCGCGTGCCGTGCAGACGTCACGTCCGAATTGAACGATGCGGTGACAGAAATCGCATCGCTCCTCCGGGGGAGTCAGCTCGTTGAGAATGCGCTCGACCCATACCGGATCACGCAGGCTCTCGGGATACATTCCAAAGCGTCCGCAGATGCGGATGCAGTGCGTATCCGTGACCATTCCACCCTTTCCGTAGAGGTCACCCAGCAAGAGATTGGCCACCTTTCGGCCAACGCCCGGCAGACGCAAAAGCTCCTCCATCGTAGAGGGAACGGCACCGCCGAAATCACGAACCAGCATTGCGCAGGCATCCTTGATGTTTTGTGCCTTGACGCGATACAGCCCGCAGGAACGAACACAATCCTCGATCTCGGAAAGATCGCCCTCGGCCAAGGCCTCCGGGGTTGGGAAGCGGTCGAACAGTTCGCGGCAGACCAGATTGCCGCGCGCATCGGTGCATTGCGCGGAAAGTCGGCCCATCACCATCAGCTTCCACGGCTCGCCGTTCCATTCCAAT
>JAFOGE010000192.1 GCA_017386965.1 Clostridia bacterium | reverse complement strand
TCAGGCTCTTGCCAAGAATTACCTCGGTAGCAATGTCTGCCAGGCTGTAGCCGGTAGCCTTGCTCAGGAAAGGAACAGTACGGGAGGAGCGGGGGTTCACCTCGATGATAAACACATTATCATCCTGATCCACAATAAACTGGATATTGAACAGGCCAACGATACCGATGCCCAGGCCCAGCTTCTTGGCATACTGCAGAATGATACCCTTGACCTTGTTGGAAATGGAGAAAGAGGGATAGACAGACACAGAGTCACCGGAGTGGACGCCGGTGCGTTCTACCAGCTCCATGATACCGGGTACGAACACATCTCTGCCGTCGCAGATGGCATCGATCTCCACCTCGCGGCCTTCGATATACTTGTCAACCAGAACGGGCTTGTCTTCGTCGATTTCAACGGCGGTCTTCAGATAGTGGCGCAGCTGTGCTTCGTTGGCAACGATCTGCATGGCTCTGCCGCCAAGAACGAAGCTGGGGCGCACCAGAACGGGGTAGCCGATGGCTGCCGCCGCGCGAACGCCGTCCTCAATATTGGTCACGGCCTTGCCCTGCGGCTGCGGAATGTGCAGCTCCTCCAGCGTCTTCTCAAAGAGGTCGCGGTTCTCTGCACGGTCGATGGCGTCGCAATCGGTTCCGATGATCTTCGCTCCGCGCTTCATCAGAGGCTCTGCCAGATTGATGGCGGTCTGTCCGCCGAGCGAGGCGATCACGCCGTCGGGGCACTCGAAGTCCAGAATGTTCATCACGTCCTCGGGCGTCAGAGGCTCAAAGTAGAGCTTGTCGCTCGTGGTGTAGTCGGTAGAAACCGTTTCGGGGTTGTTATTGATGATAATCGCCTCATAGCCGCACTTCTTGATGGTGGTTACGGCATGGACGGTGGAGTAGTCAAACTCTACGCCCTGTCCGATGCGGATCGGGCCTGCACCAAGCACCACGGCCTTCTTGCGATCGGTGAGAACGGATTCATTCTCTCCCGTGTAGGAGGAATAGAAATAGGGGGTATATGCGCCCGCGTGCATGGTATCGACCATACGGAAGACGGGCAGGATGCAGTTCTCCTTGCGGAGGGCGCAAACGTCAAGCTCGGAGCATCCCCAAAGCTTGGCGATGAACTTGTCGCAGAAGCCCATCTTCTTCGCCTCGGCGAGCAGAGCCGTATCCTTGGGGGATGCGGCAAGTCGCTTCTCCATCTCGGTGATGGACTGCATCGTTTCGAGGAAGAGCGGCGTGATCATGGTCGCCTTATGCAGCTCCTCGACCGTCATTCCAAGGCGGAGCAGCTGCGTTACGGCAAAGATGGAGTCATCCTTGCATTCCTTGAGGTATTCCAGGAGCGCGGCGCGGTCCATTTCCTCAAATTTGGACATCCAGAGATGGCAAACGCCGATTTCCAGGGAGCGGACCGACTTGAGCATACACTCCGCGAGGTTGGAGCCGATGCCCATGACCTCACCCGTTGCCTTCATCTGCGTGCCAAGCACGTTGGAGGCGGAGGTGAACTTGTCAAAGGGGAAGCGCGGGAATTTTGCTACAACGTAGTCCAGCCGCGGCTCGGTTGCGGCGGTGGTGTTGGCGATACAGATCTCGTCCAGGGACATTCCCACGGCGATCTTTGCGGTAATGCGGGCGATGGGGTAGCCGCTTGCCTTGGAGGCAAGCGCGGAGGAGCGGGATACGCGAGGATTGACCTCGATCAGATAGTATTCACT
>JAFOGE010000191.1 GCA_017386965.1 Clostridia bacterium | reverse complement strand
TTCCGTCTTTCCTCCAAAGCGTTGGCCGATCTTCAAATCCAAGAGATAGTGCATGGTCATAGCGGAAAGGCCTGTCGTGTAGGAGTTGAGAAGGAAGAACAACGGCTCATCCGAGAGCAGCTTTGAGGTCAGCTCCAAAAGCTCGTCGATGCTATCCTCCAGCTTCCACACCTCACCGTTCGGTCCTCTGCCATAGGAAGGAGGATCCATAATGATTCCTTCATAAGTATGCCCGCGGCGACTCTCTCGCTCTACGAATTTTTTGCAATCGTCAACGATATAGCGGATCGGCGCGCCGCCGAGTCCGGAAAGAGCGGCATTCTCCTTTGCTTGCGCCACAATTCCCTTGGATGCGTCCACGTGAACAACTGATGCGCCGGCCGAGGCAGCCGCCAGAGTTGCACCGCCCGTATATGCAAAAAGATTGAGGACACGGATGGGACGTCCCGCGTTGCGGATCAAGGAGGAGAACCAGTCCCAGTTTGCGGCCTGCTCCGGGAAAAGCCCGGTATGCTTAAAGCCCATTGGCCGAAGGAGAAATTGCAGATCTCCATAGCGAATATTCCAGGATTCCGGCAGTTGGTTCTTGACCCATGCACCGCCGCCGGAGCTGGAACGACGATAGATGCCGTCTGCTCGCTTCCAGAGAGGATGCTTTGCAACCCCTTTCCAGATGATCTGCGGGTCCGGACGGATCAGGATCCGATCCCCCCATCGCTCCAGACGCTCTCCGTCGGAGGCGTCCAACAATTCATAGTCCTTCCAGTTTTCAGAATACCACATTTCTATGCTTCATCCCTTCTTCGGCGTCATTTGTTGTAATATTCAGCCAGGCGAGATCCACCGCAGTGGGCGTGACAGATCGCAATCGCCAAGGCATCGGCCGTATCGTCCGGCTTCGGGGGCTTTTCAAGATTGAGGATCCGCGTAACCATTGCGATCACCTGCCGCTTGTCCGCTTTTCCATACCCGACGACGGCCTGCTTGACTTGCATCGGCGTATATTCCTGGATGGGAATGCCTGCCTGCTCTGCGGAAAGCAGAATCACGCCTCTTGCCTCCGCCACACGGATACCGGTGGTAACGTTATTGGTAAAAAACAACTCCTCCACCGCCATAGCCTCCGGGTGATAGGTTTCGATCAGCTCCTTCATGCCCTCATAGATCGCCTTCAAGCGCTCCTCGGTCCGCATTCCCGACGGTGTCTGGATCGAGCCGTACGCCAACGTGCGAAAGCGCGTATTCCGATACTCAATCACGCCCCAACCCACGATTGCAAGACCCGGGTCGATTCCCAGAATGATCACGTCACCATCCCCCTTCCGTTTGTCTTTGGACGCCAAGAGGCATCCTATAATACTCCACATTAAATTATACCACGAAACTTTGCATAAGTCAAACAGTTCTTTGTTTTTTTGGAAAAATCCGTTCAAAAATACAGATTTGTGGTTTACACGCGCATTTTTTTATGTTATAATATATAATATCTATATTTAGAGTCGTAAGCAGACGAGGAACGGAGGCCATTATGCAGATCATCCCGCTTTCTACAGGCGCTCAAATTCAATTAAAAAAGCAGCACCCATGCGGGAATGACCTTTTTCGGATCCTGCGGGTCGGAAGTGACGTCCGTATCAAATGCGAACGTTGTGGCCGCGATATGACGCTGGATCGCATAAAGCTGGAAAAATCCATTCGCAAGATTCTGGAAGTGCCCGATGAGAAAGCTGCATCAAAGGAGTAACAAACGCTAACATGAATTTCAAAAATATCCGTTTGGCTGCGCGAAATTTTTACAAGTCGCATCCTTGTTATCTGCTTCTTTGCATGATCCTCCCCGCAATCCTCATGTATCTGATGTATCTCGCAAAGGGAATCCATCCCTTTGGGGACGGTTGCGTTCTGGT
>JAFOGE010000190.1 GCA_017386965.1 Clostridia bacterium | reverse complement strand
GTAAGGTCTTCGTTTTTCCGATTGGCGTTCCGCCAATACCAGTATACCATATTTTCCCTAAAAAATCAAGGGGGGTAAAATTTACCATTTCTTCATATTTTGAGAAAACACATTCCGTCAAAGCAGACGAAATCTCCGCTTGTCGCTCTCCAGAATGCCCTCACGGCGCAGCTTGCTGATCTCTGCCGAAAGGCCGCTGCGATCCACCTCCAGGTAATCCGCCAGCTCCTGCCGATCAAACGGAATGGTGAAGCGGTTGCTCCCCGTCTCCTTGGCGCAAAGCAGAAGATAGGCCATCAGCTTTTCGCGCGTGCTTCGCTTGGAGGTGACCTCCGCGCGCTGATGGAAGACCAGGTTCTTCTCGGCCAGATCCCGCATCAGATTGTAGATCAGCTGATGGTGAAATCCGCAGGCGTTCTGACAGGTATGGAGAATATGCGAGCAGTCAATGAGCATGACCTCGCTCTCCTCGTTTGCCACCACCGAGATGGGCATGGCCTCGACCGAGGCGCAGGCAAAGGCCTCGCCAAACAGCTCCCCCTGCCTGACGTTCCCGAGAATGCTTCGGTTGCCGTAATAATCCACGCGGCTCATCTGCAGACTTCCCGAGAGCAGAATGCCCACGTAACGCGCAGGCGTCCCCTCGGAAAAAACGGTGTACTTCTTGTCAAAGTGCTCCACGCGCGCCCCAAGGCAGTGCAGCATTCGCAAAAGGCTTACTTCTTCAACGTCCGCAAAAAGCGGACAATTCTTAAGCATTTCCAAGTATTTTTGCATATTTCCCTCGCTTTTGTTGAAAATTCAACATACTTTTCAAGGTAATTATACTATAATGCTATAGAAAAGTCAAGAGGAGGAATACAAAATGCGAATTGCTTTTTTTGATACGAAGCCCTATGATAAGCTCTTTTTTGAGCATTACGGAGAACAATACGGCGTACAATTCAAATTCTTTGACACCAAGCTCACGCTGGATACCGCCGATCTGGCTCGAGGCTTTGACGGCGTCTGCGTATTCGTCAACGATACGGTAGATGCCCCCGTGATCGACCGCTTGCAGAGTCTTGGGATCACAACACTTGCGCTTCGCTGCGCGGGATTTAATAATGTAGATATGAAACACGCCTTTGGCAGATTACACGTCCTGCGCGTGCCGGCATACTCCCCTTATGCCGTGGCCGAGCACGCCATCGCCCTGCTTCTGACCTCGGTGCGCAGGATCCACAAGGCCTATATCCGATCCAAGGATTTCAACTTCAGCCTAACGGGCCTGACCGGATTTGATCTGCACGGAAAAACGGTTGGCGTTGTCGGAACCGGAAAGATCGGCCGCGTCTTCATCAACATCTGCCGCGGATTTGGCATGAAGATCCTGGCCTACGATAAGTACCCGGCCCCGGATCTTGCCAAGGACGATACGGTGCGCTACGTCCCGATCGACACCCTTCTTCGGGAGAGTGACATCATCTCCCTGCACTGCCCGCTCACCGAGGAAACCTACCACATGATCGATGCAAGCGCGCTGGAGCAGTGCAAAAAAGGGATGGTTCTGATCAACACCTCCCGCGGCGCCTTGGTCGATGCCGAGGCCCTGCTGGCCGGCATCAAATCCCGCAAGGTGGGTGCCGCTTGCCTGGATGTGTACGAGGAGGAATCCGATCTTTTCTTCGAGGACAACTCGGGGCACATTCTGGAGGACGATACCCTCGCGCGCCTCATCTCCATGCCAAACGTCATCGTTACCTCGCATCAGGCCTTTCTGACCGAGGATGCCCTCCGCAGCATCGCCGAAACGACCGTGCGCAATCTGGTGGACTTTGCTCGTCTTGGGCAATCTCCCAACGAGCTTTGCTACCGTGCGGGAAGCACCTCGGATTGCCGCGACGGCAAATGCTTTTCCTAACCATATTGTAAAAGGAGATTTCCCGAAATGAAACGAAAAATCATTACCATCGACCGCGAAAAATGCAACGGCTGCGGCGCATGCGTTTCAGCCTGTCATGAGGGAGCGATCGGCATGATCGACGGAAAGGCCGCGCTCTTGCGCGAGGACTATTGCGACGGGCTTGGGGACTGCCTGCCCGTATGCCCAACCGACGCCATTACCATGGAAGAGCGTGACGCTCCCGCCTACGATGAGGAGGCCGTTCGCGCGGGGGCCGCTGCCAAGGGGGCGCATACCGGGATCTGTATGGGCAGACAAGCACGCGCGCTCCGCTCCTCCTCTGCCCCTTCCGCGAGTGGGTCGGGCGCATCGGTCAGCCGTCTTGCACAGTGGCCCTGTCAGATCAAGCTCATTCCAACGCAAGCCCCCTACCTTGACGGAGCGGATCTTTTGGTTGCGGCGGACTGCACGGCCTACGCCTACGGCGCCTTTCATGAGGACTTTATGCGCGGACGGATCACCTTGATCGGATGTCCCAAGCTGGATGCCGTGGACTACACCGAGAAGCTTTGCGCGATCCTCTCCTCCAACCGTATCGCAAGTCTTTGCGTCCTTCGCATGGAGGTCCCTTGCTGCTCCGGCATTGAGCATGCTGCACGCCGTGCGCTGCTTCTTTCCGGAAAAGAGATTCCCTTCCGCGTCGTTACGATCTCAACGGAAGGAAAAATTTTATAATATTTTTTATTTTGTTGAAAATTCAACATATTTTCTGTCAAAAAAGTGGTATGATAAGAGTGTAAAGAACAAACACCAATCAAACGGAGGAATATACGATGTTAAATCAAAAGGTACACGCGCTGCTCAATCAGCAGATCAATAAGGAATTCTATTCAGCATATCTCTATCTCGACTTCTCCAACTACTTCAAGGCGCAGGGACTCGACGGCTTTGCCAACTGGTATATGATCCAGGCGCAGGAGGAGCGCGATCACGCCATGCTCTTTTACACCTACCTGCAAAACGAAAATATGCCCGTTACACTGGAGGCGATCGCCAAGCCCGACAAGACCTTCTCGGCGCACATGGACGTTCTCAAGGCAGGACTGGAGCATGAGATCTACGTCACCTCCCTCATCAACGACATCTACGGCGCGGCCTATGACGTGCGCGATTTCCGTACGATGCAGTTCCTCGACTGGTTCGTCAAGGAGCAGGG
>JAFOGE010000189.1 GCA_017386965.1 Clostridia bacterium | reverse complement strand
CTCCTTGACCAGGTCGATGCGTCTTTGGTGGTCGGCGTGCGTATTGTGCGAGAAATTGAGTCTGGCCACGTTCATTCCGGCTCGGCAGAGGTCGCGGATGACCTCACGGGTCTCGCTGGCCGGGCCGAGGGTGCAGACGATTTTCGTTTTGCGCATAAGATATCTCCTTTGGTAAGGTAATGATGGGGAAGGGGAGACGGGGATCGCGTTTGGATCAGCTCTTCGTTTCGGAGAGCATCAGGCTCTCGGCGATTCCGTGGACCAGAGTGAAAAAGCCCAGGGCGGCTTTCGGACTGATGTTTGCGGGGGGTGAGATCTCCATGTTGAATGCTCCGCGATAGTCGACCTCGAGCAGGGCGGCGTAAAACCTTTGCCAATCCACGTTGCGGATCATGCAGGGCGGCAGATGCAGGTCATGGCCGGGCATGTTGGAATGCACGTGCAGGGCTTTGAGTGCACTGCCCAGCTTGAGGACTGCCTCAACGGGATTTTGCTTGCGCGTAACGGCGTGTCCCGTGTCCAGGCAAGCGCCGACGCAGTCGCTCTTGAAATGGTCCACGTAGAAGAGCAGATCCTCGGCCGTGGAGAGATGCACGTCGCCAAAGCCCAGGCCGAAGATGTTCTCGATGGCGAGGATCACGCCATGCTCCTCGAGGGTGGGGAGCAGCTTTTGGATCAGCTGCAGATTGCCCTCGCGGCTTTTTTCAAGCGACTCCTCAAAGTAGAGGTGGATCGCCGCCAGATGGCAATTCATCTTGGCCGTGAGCGCGATCTCCTTGAGCAGAATGGGGAGCATATAGTCCTCAAAATCCGCATAGGTGCCGTTTCCCAAGGGGGGAAGGTGACCGGGATAGTAGGTCAGATGCACCTGGGAGACCTTCAGTCCTGCGTCGGCGATCCGACGGTAGGTCTGCAGTATGGTGGATTCAAAATCCTCGGCGAGGATCTTCTCGCGACGGTTCCAGCCGGGGAAGCCGAAGTCAACGCCGTCAAAGCCGATCTGCTTCAGGTCGGGATATAAATCTTCAATTCCTCTGTTGCGAATAGAAATATCCATTTATTGTGTTTATCCTTTCTCGGCGGAGCTGTTTGGCGGACGGAATACCGCCAACGTCGTTTTGCACGGCGTATTCCTCTTGTTTTCCGATTTAGCATGACCATTATATCATAAAACCGACTGCTTTTCAACCTCATTGGATAAAAAATGCGCTTTGCCGAGGAAAAAGTTGCGGGGATCCTGCCCGCAAGCAAAACGAAAAGGCACCCTGATGGGTGCCTCTTCTTTTTGGCACCTTACCAATTAACAGTAACGCTTGACGACCTCCGGGTTATCGCTTCGCGCCGGTCGCCGTCGCATGTCGTTTTGTTCGGCAGGCACAGCCTGCCTCCAAAACTCGTGCTTTGGGCGACACCGCTTGCAAAAACGCCGCACCGTGGCGTTTTTGCTGCACTGACCCAACGAGCTACGCTCGTCGGCATAACCCGAAGGGCATAAAGCACAGAGCCCACCCCCGCAACCAACGCAAAAAGGACACCGAATGGTGTCCTTTGCGTTGGTTGCGGGGGTGGGATTTGAACCTCACGACCTCCGGGTTATGAGCCCGACGAGCTACCGAACTGCTCTACCCCGCGATATTCTGTTGCTTTCCCCGTGGCATCCATCTCTCAATGGTGCCGGTGACCGGGATCGAACCGGTACGATACTCTCGTATCACGGGATTTTAAGTCCCGGGCGTCTGCCAGTTCCGCCACACCGGCATTATCCACCGGGAGACTTGCTACCCTTTTCGGTTCGCATTGGTTATTATACCATACTCTCATTCTCTTGTCAATACCTTTTTTGCATTTTTTTATTTTGTTTCCCCTTACAGGATTCCCCCGTCTCGCTCCTTCTATGCGTGTCTTTATGGGGGAGGGCCCTCTTTCTTCGTTTGACGAGCCCTCCCGTGTCTCCTCTCCTACGCCGTGGGCAGGGTGCGGATGCCGTAGCTGGTTGCGTATCTTTCGGCAAAGGAGCCGCTCGGCGCGCAGACGGTGAGGTCCTTGGCGCAATACGCAAACGCCTCGTAGCCGATGGACGTGACGCTTTCGGGAAGGGTGACGCGCGCAAGCCTCGTGCATCCCGAAAAGGCAAACCATCCCACGCTCAGCACTCCCTCGGGAAGGGTAACGCTTTGGAGACTCTGACAGCCCGCAAAGGCGCGGTCGGCGACGGCGATCACGGGGTGACCGTCAAGCCTTTCGGGAAGGATGACGTGACTCTCCTTTCCGCGATAGGCGGTCACGGTGGCGCCCTGTTCACTCAGGGTATAGGAAAAGTCTGCCTCCTCGGGCGTCTTTTCTGCGCTTGCGGAAAGCTGCTTCTCAAGCTCGGCGATCCGTGCCTGATAGGTCTCTTCCTTGACGTAGAAGTCGGCACGCAGGGAGAGAAGCTCCCGTCGCAGGTCTTCGATCAACGCCTCGTAGTAGGCCTCCTTTACATCCGTTTCCTCGTCCTTTGCCTCGTTTGGCGGTTGGGTCGTTGCCGCCGCGCATCCGCAAAGCAGAAGAGCGGAGAGCAAAAGGGGCAGAACCCGTTTGTTCATGTCTTGACACTCCTTTCCGATTCGGGATCCTCTTTAGTATACCACGGCATAGCGGTCGAGGTTTGGGGAAATCGGGTGGCGGAGCAGATTTTTTTCGGGGGAAGAACTTGACAAATCCGCACGCTTGTGCTATGATGGGGGAAATACCGCAAAAAGGGAAGTATGGAGGATACAGATGGAGCTTGGCATAGAATTTTTCTTTACGGCCTTCCTTTTGGGGATCGGTCTTGCGATGGATGCCTTTTCGGTCTCCCTGGCCAACGGATTGAAGGAGCCCTGCATGAGCGCACCGAAGATGTGCGGCGTGGCAGGCGTGTTTGCCTTCTTTCAAGGGCTGATGCCCATGCTTGGCTGGGTCTGCATTCACACCGTGGTGCAGTATTTCACCGCCTTTGAGGCCTGGATCCCCTGGATCGCACTGGCGCTTCTTTCCTACATCGGCATCAAAATGATCCTGGACGCGCGCCGCGAGGGCGAGTGCGGCAGCGAGGATTTTCGCCGCATCGGCATCGTCATGCTGGCGGTGCAGGGCGTGGCGACCTCCATCGATGCGCTTTCG
>JAFOGE010000024.1 GCA_017386965.1 Clostridia bacterium | reverse complement strand
GGTATAATACTCGGCATAATCATCCCCCGTTGCCCTTGCGTAGGCTTTAAGGAGATCCTTGATCATGTCCTCCTGAGGGCGGGTGCCTGCGTAATACCCGAGCTGCTCGAAGATCGCAGAGATCAACGCCAGCTCTCCGTGGACACCTTCCCGCTCCTGAAGCACGCGGTTGAGCGCCTTTAATTCTTGGATCTGCTGCTGTTGCTGCACGATCACTCGTTGATAATAGGAATCCTGTGCGCAGGAAGAAAGCGCGCAAAGGATGAAAAGAAGCGCAAGAAGCATCAAAACGATTCTTTTGCCGCGCGAACGCGCAAAAGCCCTGCGGTTCTGTTGGTCTGCCATGAATGTTATCCTTTCCTTTCTCGCGATTCTTCTGTCCGCGGACTTCAACTACTATTTTATGATCCGCCGAAGCCGCTTATGCAAGGATACAAAAAACAGTACAGAAGCGAAACGCGCAGACCGAGAGCTTCTTCTCCGTCACGCATTTCGCTTTCTGTCATCATAAAAGGACAATTCAACCGCTTCCGCAAGATGCGGTCTTAGTATTTTACAGGCTTGGAGTTGAGATATTTGCGAACCATGAGAGCCACCTTGAAGGTGATGGCGTGCTCGAACTCGCGCAGATCCAGTCCCGTCAGCTTGCGGATCTTCTCCAGACGGTACACCAGCGTATTTCTGTGCACGAAGAGCTTTCTCGAGGTTTCGGAAACATTCAGATTGTTCTCAAAGAAGCACTGAATGGTCATCAGCGTTTCGCGGTCAAGCGACTCCAGCTTTCCCTTCTTGAAGACCTCCTGCAAAAACATCTCGCAAAGAGTGGTGGGAAGCTGATAGATCAAACGGCCAATGCCGAGGTTCTCATAATTAATAATGTTCTTTTCGGTTTCAAATACCTTGCCGACCTCGAGAGCGACCTGCGCCTCCTTGTAAGCGCGTGCGAGATCCTTGATGTTCTCAACCACGGAGGAGATGCCGATAGCAACCTTGGTATAAAACTCGGTGGAAATGGTATCCGCAATGTTGGTGGCGATCTTTTCGATCTCCTTGCCCTCAATTCCGGGCTTTACGTCCTTCACCAGAACGATATCATGCTCTCCAACGCTGATCACGTAGTCCTTGGACTTATCCGGGAACATATTCTGCAGCATTTCAAAGGGCATCATGTCGGTTTTTCCAAAGAACTTGATGAGGAAGACGATACGGGTTTCCTCGGTGTTGAAGTGAAGCTCCTTGGACTTGATGTAGATATCGCTGGGCAGGATATTATCCAGAATGATATTCTTGATAAAGGATCCCTTGTCGTACTTTTCGTCGTAAAGGTTCTTGATGTTTCCAAGTGAAATAGCGAGCAGCTTGGACATTTTCTCTGCCATTTTGTCCTCGCCCTCAACAAACACAATGTAATCATTCTTGGGGCCGCTGGTCATGGGACGGTAGGTATAGCCGTTGCTGGTTACAACCTCGCCGGTGTAATTCAATTCATCACGGATTCCCTGATGGATCTCCCCGATCTTGATCAACTCCGAGCAGGCAATGATCACACCGTTTTCATCAACGACACCGATGATACGGTCAATGGCATCCTTCATTTGATGGATAACACCCTGGAACAAACGATTCGACATAAAAAGACTCTCCTCAAGTATTCTGAAATACATATTTGTGAAAAACCAAATATATTCTACACCATTTTTTGTGTTTTTTCAATAGGTTTTTCAATATTTTTCATAATTTTTTTCTTTTTTTTCATGCAAAGTGCATAGTATGTCAAAGGCTGCCGAAAAAGCCGCGAGCATCCACTGCTCCGGGCAATCAGCCCTTCAGCTCCAGCTCGTAAACCAAGCAAGCCAACACGAAGGACGCAGCCGTTTCGGTGCGCAAAATGCGCTTTCCAAGGCCGACCGGGATCCATCCTTCCTCCCTTGCGCGCTCTGCCTCTTTCAAAGAAAAGCCGCCTTCGCTCCCAATCATGATCGAAATGCGCGGGTGCTTTGGAAAATCCTGTAATGCCGTCTGCTCCCGCAAAACCTCTGCCAAGGGGCGCGTACCATCCCCCTCATAGCAGAACAGCGCCAGATCGGCATCTGCAGCCGAATGAATGGCTTTGGTAAAATCCGTGGTCGGATGAACGGTCGGAACCGTTCCTCGCCCGCTTTGCTTGGCGGCCTCAAGGACGATGCGTTGCCAGCGCTCTCGCTTTTTGGTATCGTTTCCCTCTTTGATGCGGGCAATACAACGCTCGCTCTCAAAGACGGTCAGCTCCGACGCGCCGCACTCCACCGCCTTCTGGATCACGGAATCCAGCTTTTCTCCCTTGGGAAGCGCTTGAAAGACGTGTGCGTGGAAGGGTGGCTCGGTTTCCGATGCAACCGAGGACAGGACCTTTGCCAGAACGCGATCCGGTAAAAAATCGGTCAGCTCGCACTCATATTCGATTTTTTGCATATCACATACAGTGATGCGTTCTCCCACGGCCATCCGCAGAGAACGGGAAACGTGATGCGCGTCGTCCCCGAGCAGAGTCACAACGCCGTCAGCGATCTGCGCGCGTTGGATAAAAAATCTGGGCATGCCTACCTCACAAAATGTCGATTGCACCCATTATACCACATATTCACCAATTCGTCAACCCTCTTTTTGTGATTTTTGTCATATAAAATGTAAAAAATGACGAACAAAACAGCCGTAAAATGGAATTTTTTAAAAAAAGAAACAAGGAAGCCGTCAAAATACACAATCCGGCTTCCTTGCTTGAAAAAGCACCTATTTACTTCAGCTCTACGATGGTTACACCGCCATCGCCCTCTCCGTAGCGTCCCAGGCGGAAGGTCGCGATTCGCCGATCCCCCTTCAGATGCTGCCAAAGAGCATTTTTGAGCGCTCCCGTTCCCTTGCCGTGAATCAAACGAACCGTTTGGAAATTGGCAACGGTTGCCTCGTCCAGATATTTATCCACCGCCAGCCATGCCTCATCTCCCAGAAGTCCGCGCAGATCGATCTCATCCCGCACGTTCCGATTGACCTCGGCGTGATATTCTGCGGCCGGCTTTGCCTTCCTTCCGCTGATCACACGGGGCTTTTCCTCAATCAGCTGCAGATTGGAAAGCTTTGTGCGTGTTTTGAGGATTCCCGCCTGCACCAGCACCATTCCGCTCTTGTCGGGCGTATCCAGCAAAACGCCCTCCTTGTCGATGTTCACGATATAGACGCGGTCACCCTTTTTCAAGTCGCGCGGCAAAACGTAGGCTTCGTTTTGCTTCTCCTGTACGGGATCCACCTTATCCTCGTTTTCACGGATCGCCTTGCGGACAGCACGGCGAGCGTTGTCAAGCTCCTCGGTCAGCCTTCCCTCGGCCTCTGCCTTCTTGGCCTTTTCCAACTGCGCGAAAATGAATTCGCTGGAGGCTTTTGCGCTGTCCAGCATCTGCTGCGCCTTCTTGCGGTCGCGCTCGATCTCTCGCTCCGCCTCCTGCATCCGACGCTTGATGCTCTTCTCGGTTTCCTCACGCAAGCGCTCATACTCCAAGCGAAGCCGCTCGCTCTCCTCGCGATTGCGGTCCGCCTCCAGTCGGGAGGCCTCCAGCTGACCAATGACCTCCTCAAAGCGCTTATTTTCGGAGTGAAGATGCCTCTTTGCCTGCTCAATGACCGATGCGGGAAGCCCCAGCCTTTCCGAAATAGCAAAGGCATTGGATTTTCCCGGGGTTCCGATCATAAGACGATAGGTGGGACGCAGGGTGGAAACGTCAAATTCGCAGGATGCGTTCTGCACGCCCTCGGTATCCAGCGCATAGGTTTTTAGCTCGGTATAGTGCGTGGTGGCCGCGCACATTGCCCCCGATCCTCTTACCGATTCGATGATGGAAACCGCAAGTGCCGCTCCCTCTACCGGATCGGTTCCCGCGCCAAGCTCATCAAAGAGGCAAAGCGAGCGGTGATCCACCTCCTGCAG
>JAFOGE010000188.1 GCA_017386965.1 Clostridia bacterium | reverse complement strand
TTGCGGAAGGGAAGAATGGTGATCAGATCCTCCTCCACCTTTTCGGGGCGCTTGAGCAGGGCGTCGGTCATGACCTTCCAGGCCATGGCGTGCAGGTAGACGCCGCCGTTTTCCTGAACACCGGCAGGCTTTGTCGTAATGACGCCGATGCGGTTGTTCGGGGTGACGTAGGAGGGATACATGATGCGCGTGCCAAGGGGTGTGGAGAGCTTTTCCTCAACGGACTGCATGGCGATCAGCTCACGTCCGTCCACACCGATCCCGGAGATGACTGCCCAAAGCTGGGGAATGAGGAACATTGCGCCCTCCTCGCAAAGATGCGAGCCGAGCATGTCACCGTCGTCATTGTAGGCGTCCAGATAGTATTCGCCGTCCCAGCCGTGCCGATTGATGAGATCGCGCATTTCGGCATAGCGGCGCATTGCCTCGTCGTGGTCCTCCTGCTTGCCGTGAATGAGCGCAAGCTCGGCAAGCGCACGGCAGGCGTGACACCAAGCAATGCTCAGCCAGACGCTGACGCCCTTGCCCTCCAGTCCCGCCGTGTTCATGCAGTCGTTCCAGTCACCGCCCCAGATGCGGATCAGGTCGTGCAGACCGCGGAAATGATAAAGGAAATCTACCGCGCGGTAGGCGTGGTCGTAGAGTGTTCCGACGCTGCCGTCGTTGAAGGGGACCTCCAGATCCAGAAGCTCCTTTTGTCCAAGCTCCTTGACGACGGCCAAAATGGCCATCGAGATCCAGACGGCGTTATCCGAGAAATCCATATCCTCGCATTTTCCGTTTGCCACGCGACGGGGGGCGTAGCCGGTCGGGTACTGGAAGGAAAGGATTCTCTTCAAGCGCTCCAATGCCTTTTCGGGGCAGATGGATGCCATGCATTCGGAGTCCTGCGTAATGTCGCGGTATCCGGTGCTGCGCACGCGCGCCCAGAAGGAGCCAAGGTGCGTTTGATGCTTGAGCCAAGGGAAGAGGTGGTTGAGCTCTTCGTCCGGCGTTTCGATGCTGACATTGCCCGTTTCACGGACGAAGGTGTCGAGCACGGCCTGCTTCTCGGCCTCGACAGCCTCGGCGGTCGCATATTTTTGCCGCAGGGCGATGGCCTCCTCGCGGGAGAAGGCAAAGCCACAGATCAGGATCACGGTATGCTCCTCGCCGGGCGCGAGGGTCAGGTTCTTTTGCAGAGCGTAGGCAAGCTTTTCACAGTTTCCGATCTCGGATGTGCAGTGTCCGCGCTCGGCGATCACGGGGTGTGCAAAGGAGCCGTAAGGTCCGATGATGGAGTTGTAGGTGCAATCAAAGCCGTCGGCAGGCTCGTTCATCATCATCATGGCGAGAACGGAGCGCTTCTCGCCCTCGAAGGTCTTTTTTCTGATTTGGACCACGGCGTTCAGCTCCTCGTCAAAGCGGGAGACGTCGTGGTTATAGCCCTGGCGCGTATAGGGACCGTCGAAGGCACTTCCGAAGAAGAACAGGGAGGTCAGCTCGCGCGTACGGTCGGAGTTGTTTTTCAGCTTGAGCGTCCAGATCTCGCAGGCCTCCTTTCGGGGCACGAAGATACAGAACTCGGAGGCGATGCCGTCCTGCTCGGTGTAGACCGTGGTTTCGCCGCGGCGATGCACGCAGCGGTAGGAATCGCGCTTTTCATTGACGGGGAGGCCGCACAGACCAACGCTTTTTCCGTTCTCCGAGAGGAAAACGCCGCGCTCGCTGACCAATGGCAGACGAACGGAAAGGCGGTCCTGCATAAAGCCGTTGCCGGCACCCGTCTGCGAGGTAAAGGTGACATAGCGGTCATTCCAGAAATAGTTGTACCAGTTGCGCGGAATATTGGGATTTGTGATGATAAAATCACTCGTTGCTTCGTCAAAGTGTCCGTACTGTTTGTAAGCCATGATATACTCCTTTGTATTTGCTGTTTGACTCATTACTTTTGATTTTACCACATTTTATCTGCTTTGTAAAGAGATTTGCCGAAGTTTTTTGCCCGGTTTGGATGAGTGGTTACAAAAAAGCGGGCTGCACGCTTCTGTGCAGCCCGCTGAACGGATCAAAATTACTTTCTGAGGTTTGCCTCAAGGATTGCCAGCTCGTCGTAGAGCTCTGCGGGAACGCGGTCGCCGATCTGCTTGTAGACGGACTTGATGTTCTCCACGTCCTCAAGCCAGCTTGCGTTGTCGATGGTGAGCAGCTCGCGGATG
>JAFOGE010000187.1 GCA_017386965.1 Clostridia bacterium | reverse complement strand
TTTCCGCTATGACCATGCACTATCTCTTAGATTTGAAGATTGGCCAACGCTTTGGAGGAAAGACGGAATCGAGTGAATTGGGACTCCCCGTAAGCCGTACGGGCGGATTCCTGCCTTGCGGCGCAAGCTCGCGCTGGGTCGCCAAGGAATAACAAATGCACGTTCCGGAGGGGAATGTGGAAAGGAGCAAGAAATTGCCGGAAATTTTTATACATGCAGAGGACCTCTGCTTTTCCTACGATGCCGAGGGGCCGGATGCGCATCCTGCCTTAAAGGGCGTTTCGTTGGATATTCAAAAGGGCGAATACGTAGCGGTCCTGGGACACAACGGATCCGGGAAATCCACCTTCGCCAAGCTTTTGAACCTGCTTTTGGAGCCTACCTCCGGAAAGCTGACGGTTGCCGGAATGGATCTGACCTCGTCGGGAATTGAGGAGAAGGATCTGCTGGATCTTCGAAGAAAGGTTGGAATGGTCTTTCAGAATCCGGATAACCAGCTTGTAGCAACGCTCGTTGAGGAGGATGTTGCTTTCGGACCGGAAAACCTCGGGGTTCCGCAGTCGGAGCTTCGCAAGAGGGTGGACGATGCACTGAACACCGTTGATATGACGTCCTATGCTCTTCAAGAGCCTCACCGGCTTTCCGGAGGACAAAAGCAGCGGGTGGCAATTGCGGGAATTCTTGCAATGCAGCCGCAATGCATCATTTTTGATGAGTCCACCGCCATGCTGGATCCAAACGGACGGCAGGAGGTCCTGCGAACCGTAAAAAAGCTGAATCGGGAGCAGGGCATTACGATTCTGAATATTACGCACTATATGAATGAGGCCGCAGAGGCGGACCGCATTCTTGTGATCAACGATGGCAAGCTGCTGCTGGACGGTACGCCGGATGAGGTTTTTGCGGAGCGGTCGGTGCTGCAGGAGGTTGGACTTGAGGTTCCGCAATGCACAGAGCTGATTCACCGTCTGCGCGAACGTGGTATTTCTCTTCAGGGATCGCAGATCTCTGATGCGGAGGCCTGCGCGGATATGATCGCTCGGGCTTGGAAGGCCAAGCACGGGAAGGGAGGTCCTGCCAATGGATAAAATTCGGTTGGAGCATGTCAGCTTTGTATATAATCAGGGGCTGCCGTTTGAGCAAGTCGCTCTGGATGATATTTCTCTTTCAATCCGCGCCGGATGCACGACCGGAATCATCGGACACACCGGATCCGGTAAGTCAACCATGATGCAGATGCTCAACGGATTGACCAAGCCTACCTCCGGGAAGATCCTTCTGGATGGATATGATATCAATGCAACCCTGGAGGATGTCTTTGAGGAATGGTCCTCAAAGCCCGAGTACCGTGAACTTTCCAAGGGGGCTCGCAAGAAGGCGATCAAACGAGAGATCTCGAATCGCCGTTCCGAGCTTTGCTTTCGGGTCGGTCTTGTGATGCAATATCCGGAATATCAGCTTTTCGAGGAAACCGTAGAGAAGGACATCGCCTTCGGGCCTCGTAACATGGGACTTTCGGAGCAGGAGATCGCAGATCGTGTTCGAGAGGCTGCCCGTTTTACGGGATTGGACGAGGATCTTCTTCAGAAATCCCCGTTTGATCTTTCCGGAGGACAAAAACGCCGTGTTGCCTTGGCGGGTGTGATTGCTATGCGCCCGGAGGTTCTTGTTTTGGACGAGCCGGCTGCCGGACTGGACCCCGTGGGAAGGACACGTATCCTGGAAGGGGTTTCACAGTATCAGAAAAGCACGGGATCTACGGTTCTGATCGTCAGCCATAGCATGGAGGACATGGCACGTTACTGTGACGATGTGATCGTTATGGGCGGTGCGCGCGTCCTGATGCAAGGAGATCGCAAGGAGGTCTTCTCTCACGCCGAGGAGCTGATCGAGGCGGGACTGGATATTCCGCAGATCACGCATTTGATCCGATTGCTTCGAAAGCGCGGTATGGAGCTTCCCGAGAACGTATATACCGTGGAGGATGCTCTTGCCGCTGTCGAGGAGGCTTTTGCCGACTGACACACAATTCACAGGAAAGGAATCGTTTTCTGTAATCATTTATGAAAAATGTTGCATTTGGGCAGTATTATCCTGCCGAATCCCCGATCCATCGGTTGGATCCGCGAGCGAAGGTGATCCTGACAGTCCTATATATCGTTTGCACCTTCCTCTGCAAAAACGCCCTGTCCTTCGCAGGACTGACGCTTTCCGCTCTGCTCTTGGTTCTTTTGAGCCGTTTGCCGATCGGGATGGTTTTTCGGTCCCTCCGCCCGATCCTCTTCATTATCGCCTTTACCTCCATAATCAATATCTTCATGACGAAAGGGGAGCATCTTCTCACTCCCGCAGACTGGAAGATTCAAATCTATGCCGAGGGCCTTTGGAATGCGCTCTTCATGGTGCTTCGTATTACGGCGTTGATTCTGGGGACCGGAATCTTTCTGACCTATACCACAACGCCGATCGCGCTGACGGATGCGTTGGAGCGGCTCTTGGCTCCTTTGAAGAAGATCAAGGTCCCGGTGCATGACTTTGCAATGATGATGACCATCGCGCTTCGCTTTATTCCGACCTTGACCGAGGAAACTGAAAAGATCATGAACGCCCAACGCGCAAGAGGCGCGAACTTTACGACGGGAAGTCTTGTGACTCGAGCAAAGGCACTGATTCCGATCCTGATCCCGCTCTTTGTGTCCGCCTTTAACCGTGCGTTCGATCTTGCGGCGGCTATGGAATGCAGATGCTATCACGGAGATGAGGGAAGAACCCGTCTTAAGGTTTTGCGGTACCGTGCTTCTGATCTTTATGCTGTACTGATCATGATTGGGTTCGGTGCTGCCGTGCTTCTGCTCAATCATTATGGCGCAGGCCCCGTCCTGTCCTGAGGTGCGTATGAAGGTATTGCTTAAGATCCGTTATGTCGGAACCAACTACTGCGGATATCAGGTCCAGCCGAACGGCATAACGGTTCAACAAAAATTAAACGAGGCTGCACGCTCTGTCTTTGGTTATGATTGCGATGTGGTTGGATGCAGTCGTACCGACAGCGGTGTTCACGCAAATCTCTTTTGCGCAACGGTTTCGGAAAAGGGACAGAATCGTCTTCGGACAGAGATCCCGATTGACCGTATTCCGCTGGCTCTTTCCGCGCATCTTCCATCGGACATTTCTGTTTTTGAAGCAGAATGGGTTGCGGATTCGTTTCACGCACGCTACGACGTCCGGGAGAAGGAATATATCTACCGTTTCTATACGGGAAGAATCCGCGATCCCTTTGAGGAGAATCGGGCGTATCACGTTCATGCTTTGGCGGATGAGAATGCCTTTTTGCGTATGCAGGAGGCTGCAAAGCACTTTTGCGGAACGCACGATTTTTCCGCTTACATGGCGCAGGGATCCAAGATTCTGGATGCGGTCAGAACGGTTTATACATCAGAGCTGATTCGGCGGGGGGACGTGCTGATCTACCGCGTTTGTGCCGACGGATTCCTCTACAATATGGTGCGCATTCTGGCAGGAACCCTTGTCGCTGTCGGTCAAGGAAAGATCGAGCCGTCGGAGATCGACCGCATCACAGAGAGCCGCGACCGTTCCAAGGCAGGGCTTACCGCGCCTGCTTGTGGTCTTTACCTCAACCGCGTGGAGTACCGAAAATAGCGAATTTCCGAGAAAGGAGATGACAAATGAAGCAGAGGACTGGCAAATGGATGATCCGCCGTCCGGCAAAGGAGCCGGTGGAGGGCATCCAAAATGCTTATTATGAGCGAATATCCGAACGGCTTGGGATTCTTCAAGTGATCGTGTATCTTTCTCTGTTCGCCTTTGTGATTCTTTCCTTCCTGGGAAATACCGATCTGATCACTTATCAAAATTTTTATCATTTCTTCAAGGACCTTAATGCTTCGGCGGAGAGCGTGGATGTTCTCAATACGGATTCCGTCAGCTATCCGACCGATACCGAGCAAAGCTTCACCCTTTACCGGCAAGGGCTCGCGGTAGCGGGAAATCATTCGGTCACGGCATTTACCGCCGCGGGACGTCAAAGCATTAGTGAAACGGTTTCCTACCGTCATCCGGTTGCCGTGGGAACCGGAAAATATCTGTTGGTCTATGAGTTGGGCGGAAAGCAATATTCGCTTTACAATTCCTATACAAGGGTTTATGAGGGGGAAACCTCCTATCCGATCACGGGAGCGGCTGTTTCCGATTCGGGCATGTATGCGTTGATCTCCTCCTCGCAGGATTACACCTCGGAGGTTTACCTTTACAATAACAGCTTTGTGATGTTGAATCGATTTGCCCGAAGCGGATATGTGACAAACGTGGCGATCAACGAAAAGGGAACACTCCTGGCAATGCTGACCTCAAAGACCCAAAACGGCTTTTTTGCAACCGAGCTTGCCATTTGTGAGCCCGGCGCTACCTCCTACAAGGCCACCGTGGACGTAGATCAATCCCGCGGTCTTGCCTGCGTTTTTACGAGCGGAACGACGGTGTCTGTCCTGACGGGGCAGGGTGTCTATTCCTTTCAGCAGAACGGAAAGGCACTGAACGCCTTTTCCTTTGATGGAATGATACTGTCCTGCGCTGACGCTTCACGCGATGGCATTACGGTTTCCTTGCGAACCTCTGTCATGGCTGCGCAGGATCGTGTCATACTATTTGATAAGCAAGGACGCGTCCTGCATGAGAAAACCGTTACGGAAGGGATCACACAGATCTCGCGCAGCGGAAATACAGCCTATCTTCTTTCTTCAAACGGCATCCGAGCCTTGGATGGGGATAACGGGAGGACGTCCTTCTCGCAAATGGAAACCGATCAACGTGTTCTACTGGCCGCCAGCGAAAGTGAGATTCTGCTTTGCACTTCAAAAAAAGCAAGTTATATAAAGCTTTTTGATTAACCCCCCCAAAAAATTATTTATATTTTGAAAGGAAGGTTTATTATGGGACATATCATTCTGGATTGTATTTTTGTGGCGGTTGCAGCCATCATCATCCTCGTTTCCGCAAAGCGCGGATTCATCGCGAACCTGTTGCGCTCGGCAAAGTGGATTCTTTCGTTTTTACTGGCATACTTCTTTGGAACACGCGTCGGATCTCTCTTCTGTGAGTGGTTCTTGGGCGATGCCGTTCGTAATTTCGTTTATGGTAAGGTCGATGCGATCTACCGAGAGGCAGAGGCTGCGTTTAATGCAGAGCAGGTTCTGCAAAAGATGCCCTCCTTCCTTCTTTCGGATGACCTGCGCGCCAAGCTGGAGGCCGCAGAGGGGAATGGGGAGGAGCTCGTTGCTTCCTTCACCGATTCCATCGCAACTCCCGTATCCACGCTTCTTTCCAACATCCTTGGTTACGTTGCCGTGTTCTTGGCATCACTGATCCTGCTCTGGATCCTTGTAAAGCTTTTGGACAGCGTCATGGAGCATATCAAGCTTCTCGGTACGATCAATACCGTTTTAGGATTGGTCTGGGGTATTCTTCTTGCGAGTATGCTGCTCTTAATGGCAGCATCTGTTTGCAAGCTCTTCTTTGCGGACACGCCGATCTATCAGAATTCGGTGGTCGTTCGTTTCCTGGGAGATTCCTTCCTCTTGCAGATTCTGAACTTTTTGAATCTCGGTGAAACTTGGTTTGGAACTCTCTTTTAAATAGCGTATTCGGAAAGGATCCGAGAAATCGGAATGGAATAGTATAGATCTATGGTTATGTGTTCACAGTGCCAAAAACGAATGGCAGTTATTTTTGTTACAAAGGTTGAAAACGGGGAGAAGTCCACGAAGGGACTGTGCCTGAAGTGCGCACGGGACATGGGCGTGCCCGTTGACAATATTGTCGGGAATGTAATGAATCAGTTTGGGATCTCTCCGGAGCAGCTGGAGAATGTGGAGCAGGAACTGAATACGATGCTGGAGCCAATCAATCCGCCTTCTGACTGCGACGATACCTCGGATGGCGGCGCTCCCGCGATCGATCTTCCCAAGCTGTTCCGAGATGCCGGAATCATTGGAAAGCAGGACCATCCGGTGGTCCCGGGCTCCGAACCTACGGGGGGACAAGAGGGGAAACCGAACAAAAAGAAGGAGAAGGAAGCAAAAAAGCTTAAATTCCTTCCAATTTACAGCCGAAATCTGACACAATATGCAAGAGATGGAAAGCTGGACCGCATCATTGGACGCGAGAGTGAATTGATGCGCGTGATCCAGATCCTTTGTCGCCGCCAAAAGAACAACCCTTGCTTGATTGGCGAACCGGGCGTCGGAAAAACGGCAATTGCAGAAGCACTTGCTCTCCGCATCGTTGCAGGAAATGTACCGTATAAGCTGAAGGATAAGGAGATCTATCTCTTGGACATGACGGCGCTTGTTGCCGGAACGCAATTCCGAGGACAGTTTGAGTCCCGTATTCTCGGTCTGCTGAATGAGGTCCGCGAGGTCGGAAACGCCATTCTTGTGATCGACGAGGTCCATAACATTGTCGGAACCGGCGAAGCGGAGGGAAGCGTGAATGCCGCAAACATTCTCAAGCCCGCACTTTCCCGCGGAGAGGTCCAGATCATCGGTGCCACCACACTCAACGAGTACCGCAAATATATCGAAAAGGACACCGCCTTGGAGCGCCGCTTCCAGCCGGTGACCGTCAATGAACCTTCTGTGACGGAAACGGTAGAGATGCTGCAAGGAATCAAGCATTACTACGAGGAGTTCCACGGGATCACAATTCCGGATGTGCTTCTGCGCCGCATTGTTTTGCTCTCGGAGCGTTATATTACGGATCGCTATCTACCGGATAAGGCCATCGACCTTTTGGATGAGGCCGCATCCAGCCTGTCCCTTTCCTCCGCACCGATCAACGAAACCTATGCGATGCGGGATAAGCTCTTGGATTTGAAGCAAAAACGCGAGGAGCTGGAGGGCGAGATCGCAGGAAACGATTCCGCAGAGCAGGGACGTTATGAGGAAATTGCCAAGATACGTGCCGACGAATTGAAGCTTTCCGCGCGCCTCTCGGAGCTGGAGGGGGAAGCCAAGCAGATCCTTTTGACCGAGGAGCAGATCGCACAGGTCATTGAGCTTTGGACCGGGATTCCCGCAACCAGCATTACGGAAAATGAATTTGAACAGATCGACAAGCTGGAGTCCAGACTGAAGGAGCATATCATCGGTCAGGACGTCGCGGTCGAGGCAGTGGCCAGAGCTATCAAGCGCAGCCGCGCGGGCATTGCCTATAAGCGGAAGCCTGTTTCCTTCATCTTTGCAGGGCCTACGGGAGTTGGAAAAACCGAGCTTGTCAAAACGCTCGCAAACGATCTTTTCCATTCTCCCGAAACATTGATCCGTTTGGATATGTCGGAGTTTATGGAGAAGCATTCGGTTTCACGCATCATTGGCGCACCTCCCGGATACGTTGGCTATGACGAGGCGGGACAGCTGACCGAGAAGATCCGTCGCAGACCGTATTCCGTCGTCCTGTTTGATGAGATCGAAAAGGCGCATCCGGACGTTTTGAACATTCTCTTGCAGATTTTGGATGACGGACGCATCACCGATGCCAGAGGGAAGACTGTCAACTTCGAAAACACCGTGATCGTGATGACGACGAATGCAGGATCTGACCGTTCGGCTGCACGGGCCGGATTCTCAGCAAGTCCGGATACCACGGAGAATGAAAAGACGCAAAAGGCATTGGAGGCGTTTTTGCGTCCGGAATTCCTCAACCGTGTGGACGAGATCATCACCTTCCGCTCTCTTGATGAGCAGGATTTCCAGAAGATCGCAGCCATCATGATGGAGGAGTTGAAAATGGCTCTTTCGGAAAAGGATATTCAGCTTCTCTATACACCGCAGGCTCTTGAACGCATTGCCGAGCAATCCTTCTCTCGCAAATACGGTGCCGGAAACATGCGCCGCTATATTCAGCGAGAGATTGAGGATCCTTTGGCAAGCAAGGTCATTGCGGATTATAAAAAGCAGGTCAGTGCCGTTAAGATCGACGCGGACGAGGATGGCTTCCTTATCAATTGTTTGTAGTCCTTGATCCTGTCTTGAAAATTTAAGGCTTTTTCAAAAGGACAGCCAAGGAAGCGTGCAAGCGCGCATATACTGTCAGCAGAGGGATCGGATGCGGCCCGGAAGGAGCGAAACAGGATATGAAGCGATGCAGCACAACGGATTTGCGACATCTGGAGATCGTAAATCTATGCGACGGGGCGCGGCTCGGATATGCGAGTGATTTTGAATTTGACTGCGAGGATGCAAGAATTCTTGCTTTGGTCATTGCGGGAAGCTGCGGCATCTTTGGGGTTGGAAGGGAAGAGGATCTGATCATTCCCTGGCACAGAATCGAATGTATTGGAGAGGATACCATACTGGTGCGGTTAACACCGCAGGAGATGTCCTCCTGTACCTGCTGCGCAAAGAA
>JAFOGE010000186.1 GCA_017386965.1 Clostridia bacterium | reverse complement strand
ATCATCCACACACTCGGTAGCGGGCTGAACCACCTCGGGACGGCGGATATGAAGCGCCTCGCAATCCTCGAAGAATTTGTCGGTATAGAACTTGGCGATCTCCATGACCGTCTTATGCTCTCGCTTTGCGCCCTTGAGCATCTTGTCCTCACCCGTGTCAGCATCCGAGGTCAGATGTCCTACGTCGGTGATGTTCATCACGCGCGTGACCTCATAGCCCGCATAGCGCAGGTAACGGTCGAGAATATCCTCCATGATATAGGTGCGCAGGTTGCCGATGTGCGCAAAGTGATAGACGGTCGGGCCGCAGGTATACATGCTGACCTTGCCGGGCTCGTTCGGTACGAATTCATCTCTCGTTCTCGTCAGAGAATTATATAAATACATGGCGTTGTGCTTCCTTTCTTCTTACCTCTTCTTCGGCGGTGTCTTCTTTTTCTTGCTTGCGGAATAGCCGAAATGTCCGAGGCGTTTTCCCAGTTCGTAGTAATCCCCGTGCGCATAGGCGATCAGTCCCGCGCGCTCCAGGTGCAGCTTTCCGTCGCTTCCGATCAGCGACTCCTCCACGTCCACAGCCACAATGTCCGCGATAAAAACGTCGTGCGTCCCCATCGGGATCACCTCCGTGACCCGACATTCCAGAGCCAGAGGACTCTCGGCCAGGATGGGACAGGAGATCTTCTCGGCCGGCACGCGGGTCAGGCTACATCGCTCAAATTTATCCACCTTTGCCCCCGTGAAGACACCGCACCAATCCACGGTGCGCACCAGCTCCTTGGTGGGAAGATGGATGGCAAATTCGCCGCTCTGCTTGATCAATCCGTGAGAGTACCGCGTGGGACGGATGGAAACATAGGTCCTTGGCGGATCGGAATTGAGAATCCCCGTCCACGCCACGGTCAGCACGTTGTCCTTCGTACCGTCCGAGCAGGTGACCAGCGCGGGGGGAACGGGCGCGAGCAGGGTGCCGCCCTTCCAGGATACTTTTGCCATAATGCTTCTGCCTCTCCCTTCCGAAAAGAAAATGTACGTTCTGTATATTATATCACACCTTCTGCCTCTTTGTCAATCATTTTGGGGAAAGAAAGAACCGCCCGATGCAAAAAGTGAGCATCCTTGCTTCTTTGGCATGATGTTCGAAAAAATCCGCAAAATCCAAGCCTGTATCATAACCATCCCTTGACATTCCCTGCCTTTTGTGTTATACTTTTGGCAATCAATCCCGTTTTGGAGGTCCCTTATGAAGCATTCTCCGATTCCCTTTTTTGCCGCCGACATCCTGCTCCCCGATTTTTCGCGCACCGATGCCGAATCCTGGGCCGTCGTCGCCTGCGACCAGTTCACAAGCGAGCCAGCCTATTGGGAAGCGGCAGACGCCATGGTCGGCAAAAAGCCCTCTACGCTCCGCATGATCCTCCCCGAGGTTTATCTCGAAAAGGGAGATGCGCGGATCCCGCACATCCATACATCCATGACCGAGCATCTGAAAAGCGTTCTTTGCTCCCATCCCGATTCCATGATCTATCTGGAGCGCACCCAGTCGGACGGCCGCGTCCGCCGCGGCATCATCGGAATGGTGGACCTGGAATGCTACGACTACCAAAAGGGATCGGCATCCCTCATCCGCGCGACCGAGGGGACCGTCCTGGAGCGCATCCCGCCCCGTGTGGCGGTCCGCCGAGGCGCCTCCCTGGAGCTTCCGCACGTTATGCTTCTCATCGACGACCCCGAGCGCACCGTGATCGAGCCCTTGATCCGCCCCTGTGCCTCCCGTAAGGCCGTCTATGACTTTGATCTGATGCAGGAGAGCGGACACGTTCGCGGATGCTTCCTCACCCGAGAGGAGATTGAGGCACTGCAGGCCGCTCTTGCCGACCTCATCACGCCCGGTGCGATGCAGAAGCGCTACGCGGACGGCTCCCTCGCACCGCTGCTCTTTGCCGTTGGGGACGGAAATCACTCCCTGGCCAGCGCAAAGGCCTACTATGAGGAGATCAAGGCCTCCGTTGGAGCGGAAGCCGCAAGAGAGCATCCCGCACGGTACGCGCTTTGTGAGGTGGTCAACTTGCACGATGACGCCCTCTCCTTTGAGCCGATCTACCGTGTAGTCTTTGACTGCGATCCCGACGCCCTTCTGGCGGATCTTCAGACCTACGCCGCCTCGCTCCGCGGAAACGCCCCTGCGCAAGCACTTTTGTGCGTGCGTGAAGCCGAGGACACCGTCCTCCCCATTCCCACCCCCGAGCAGCAGCTGACGGTGGGAACACTGCAGGCCTTTTTGGATCTCTATCAGAAAGCGCACCCAAGCATTACCGTCGATTACATTCACGGAGAGGATTCGCTCCGCACGCTTGCCGCACGCCCCAACGCCATCGGATTTCTCTTTGACGGAATGCGGAAGGACGAGCTCTTCAAGACCGTTCTCTTTGACGGAGCGCTTCCTCGCAAGACCTTCTCCATGGGGCACGCAAAGGACAAGCGGCACTATCTGGAATGCCGCCGCATCCTCTGACCGTCCCTCAAAAAAAGAACACCGTAGAGCAAAAAGCGGGATCGCTCCAATGCAAAAGCGCATTTGGAGCGATCCCGCTTTCCTGTGGGAAGGCACGCGGTCTTCCCTCTTACTGCTCGGCGGTATAGGTAAAATGAAACGCCGTAAGCGGCAGAAGATCGTAGTGATCCTGCCAGATCGGAAGGAATTTTTCATAGTCCAGCGGGCAAAGGCCGACTCCCGTTTCCACGGTGACGGCGATCCAGCCCTTGTTCAGCGCACACCAATCGCTGAAGGAGGCATCGTTGTTCTGCTCGGTCATCAGCTTATAGCCCGCACGGTTTGCGATCTGCAGAGCAAAATCGTAGGTATCCTCTGCGAGAACGCCCTCCTGTCCGCAATTCCAGTAGAGCACCTCCCCCTGGGAATGCAGACAGATCACGGCGCGCACGTTCTCGATGCTCTCGCAAAGTGAGGCCATGGCCTGCGTTTCGGGCTCAGAATGGGCCTTGGGTCCCTTGTACTGAGCAAAGCAGGGACGCTTGATGTTGACGTATTCCTCCCACAGGGCATCAAAATTGCGGTTGAGATCCACGCCGCGCGCGTTGGCCTTCCAGTATTGCAGGTACTTGTCGATCTCGGTCTGCCCCGTCATGCCGTCCTGCAAGTCCTTTTGGTAGATCGCCTCGATCTGCGCGCGCAGCTCGGGGGAGCGTACCGAGGAAATTCCCTCCTGGGAGATCATAATGCCGTCCGGATTGGTCATGGGAACAATGTAGAAGCAATAATTCTCAAAGAGATCCCGATAGGACGCCCCTTGAAAATTGCCGCTGTCGTAATAGGTCAAGTAGAATTCGATCTGCTTCATGGCAAGCAGGACGGTAAGGTATTCCCGCCCGTGAATGCCTGCGCTGACGATCACGGAGTTTTGCGCATTCGGATTTCCGAGCGTGCATACGTAGAGCGTTCTTTCGTCCGCCGTGGTGCCGAAGGGACGGCAGGAGAAATGCTCCTCGTAGCGATCGGACAGTGCGACCAGATCCTCCACCATCTCGTCATAGGAATATTCCCGTTTGGAGGCATCCACGATGCCGCCCGAAAGGAATGCGGATGCGTTGGTATCTCCGTCCACCCACGAGTTCTCGGGCGGCTCGGACTCGGCTTCGCTCTCCGATTCGCTCTCTCCCTCTCCCTCACTCTCGGGGATCGACTCGGGATCGGTTCCCGGCTCGGACGGCACCGGTTGGATGCAGCCGAAGAAGGACGTGCAAAGAACCGAGAGCAGCAATACTATCAGCAGAATGTGTTTCATAGACCGTTTATCGTTTCCTTTTTTTCATGGAATCCCCGTTTGGGGTCAGACGTACTACGCCTATTGTATCATAATTTCCTCCCGCTTGTCAAGGGCGCACGCTCTTTTTTGCCGCGGTTTCGCAATCGTTTTTGCAGGAAGTCCTTGCTTTTTTCGGCACCCGGGAGTATAATAGAGGCAGACAGAAACATCGGAAGGAGGGATGCGCGTGAGTGAAGCACTTTGCACGCAATGTCCGCGAAATTGCGCCGTAGCGCGAAGGGACGGAGCGCGCGGCTATTGCGGGGCACCGTGGGATTTTCAAATTGCCCGTGCCGCCCTGCATCCGTGGGAGGAGCCCTGCATCAGCGGCTCTCGCGGATCGGGAACGGTCTTCTTTTCGGGATGCAACCTGCGCTGCGTTTTTTGCCAGAACCGCGAGGTCAGCCACGAGCTTCTTGGGCGGTCAGTGTCCCCAAAGGAGCTGGAGGACATTCTCCTCCGCTTGCAGGAGGAGGGCGCACACAACGTCAATCTCGTTACACCAACGCCCTACGTCCTGCAGCTGATCCCCGTGCTGGAGCACGTCAAGCCCCGCCTTTCCATACCGATCCTTTACAACACGGGTGGGTATGAAAGCGTCGATACCCTGCGTCTTTTGGAGGGACTGGTGGACATCTATCTCCCCGATTTCAAGTACCTCGATCCCACCCTTGCGCACACCTATTCGGATGCGCCCGACTATCCCGAGGTCGCGGAAGCCGCGCTTGCCGAGATGCTTCGGCAATGCCCCTCCCCTGTCTTTGATGGGGAAGGCCTTTTGCAAACGGGTGTGGTCCTGCGCCATCTGGTGCTTCCGGGACAGCGCCGCGACTCGGTCAAGGCGCTCCGCATGCTTGCCGAACGCTTTGGAAGCAATGCCTTCCTACTCTCCCTGATGAATCAGTACACGCCCGAATTCGCTATGCACACCCCCTACCCCAATCTGCACCGAAGACTGCCGACCTTCGAATACGAAAGCGTTTGCCGAGAGGCTGATTCCCTCGGCTTTCGCGGATATACCCAGTCGCGCGACGCCGCGACCTCCGGCTATACGCCGAATTTTCACGAAAAGACCTTTTAAGACAGAAAAGAAGCAGACGGTATGCGTTTTTGCATAGCGTCTGCTTCCTTTTTGAGAAAAGAAAGACTCATTCCCTCGAAAAATCCTTCTCGGTCTGATAATCCGAAATCAGTCGGTGTTGGACGGCGGCAAGCAGATCCTCCTGCTTCTCTCCCAGCAAAAGCCGCATACGGTATTGCATTCGGTAATACTCGGCGCGGGACAGAATGGCCACGGCATCCTTGGAGAGCCCGAAATCATCCTCCTCGCAATCCGGATCGAGGACCTCGTCCGAGAGATCCAGAACCAAAAAATCGCAGCACTCGACCAAAGCGCCGAGCAGCTCCCACGCGCCCTCCGCTTCCGCAACGGAAAGCGGGACCGCAACGCCCACCGGCATCTCGCCGACGGCTTGCTTCAAGGCCTTTACGTAATCCAGAACCTCCGTATTGCGGAGCGAGGCGAAGGGGATCCCCGCGATCACGGCTTCCCTGCCGCCCATGCGGTAAAACTCGCGCAGGAGCGCGCCCTCCTCCATGGCCTTGGCATACCGAAGATCGCTCCCCTGTGCAAAAGCGCCTTGCGCGTAATACACACCCGACACGTAAGGGGTAAGAACGGAAAGCTCGATCATCACGTCCTCCAAGAGCGGACTGCCTTCCTCCGCCAGCCCTTGATAAAGCGACACGGGGGATGCGTAATACACCTTTCCCGTCGGTTGGTTGATCGCCAGGGAGGCCGCCGTGTATCCGACCAAGGAGGAGGAATCCTCCCCGGGAAGAAACGCCGGTGCCTTGATCTGCGGATGCTGCCGATCGGTATCGTTCGGCACAGGCGCCTTCTCGGCAGGCCCTTGGGTCAGGCGGTTGTAGATTTCCTCACTCAGCGTCACGCGCAGAATGTTGCCGACGAGAACCGTCAAAAGGATCGCCGCGGCAAGACAGATTCCCACGATCGCAAGAGGGGAAAGCCCTCCGCCGCGTCCGTGCGGAGTATGACGGTGCTGCCGTCCAAGTCCAAAGCGTGCCATGCCGATCCTCCTTTCCTTTTTTTGGGGGACGTCCCCTCTTATTCGATCGCCAACAGATCCAGCGACCTTCCGTATTCGTTCAATTCCAGACGCAGGGTCTGCTATGCCATCTCCACGTAATCCTCAACCACGGTGTTCTGATAGTCCGAGAAAAGGCTCGTGAGCT
>JAFOGE010000185.1 GCA_017386965.1 Clostridia bacterium | reverse complement strand
CCATGACCGAATTTTTAGTACGTCGGTTCGTCAAGAACCGAGAGGACATAAGAGATCCGCAGGTGCGGCGGCAGTACGGAATGCTCTCCAGTATCACGGGGATCATCCTCAATCTGCTTCTGTTCCTTTCCAAGTTCGTGGTGGGTACTCTGTTCGGCTCGGTTTCCATCGTCGCCGATGCCGTAAACAATCTCTCGGATGCAGGCTCGCAGATCATTTCGATGATCTCCTTCCGCATTTCGGCAAAGCCCGCCGACCGTGAGCATCCCTTTGGACACGCACGGATCGAGTACGTGGCTTCCATGATCGTTTCCTTTCTGATCCTTCTGATCGGACTGGAGCTTTTGCGCGAGTCCCTGCGCAAGATCTTCTCCCCCGAGCTACCCGAGCGAAGCTGGATTACCGTTGGCGTCCTTCTGCTGTCCATTCTCGTTAAGCTCTGGCTCTGTATTTTCAATCGCGTGCTGGCAAAACGGATCGATTCCGCGATCATGCGCGCCACCGCGGCGGATAGTCTTTCCGACGTGCTTTCTACCTCCGCCGTTCTGCTGACAACGCTCCTTCTGCTCCTTTTTCCGTCCCTTACGGTCAATCTGGATGCATACATGGGTGTGATCGTGGCGATCCTTATTCTGGTCGCAGGCATCCGGATCCTGAACGATACCAAGAACTCCATTCTGGGAGAGGCCCCCTCCGAGGATACCGTCCGCATGATCCACGACCTTGTGGCCGAATATCCGGACGCGCTCGGCATTCATGACCTGACGGTACATAACTACGGACCGGGACACACCATTGCGGCCCTGCATATTGAGGTGGACGGAAGCCGCGACATCTTCCTCTCGCACGACATGATCGACACCATTGAGCAACGCCTGCGAAGGGAATGCGGCATCGAGGCAACCATTCACATGGATCCCATCGTCACGGATGACCGAGAGGTCAACGCCCTGCGGGAGCGCGTTTCACAGATCGTCCGCGAGATTGATCCCGCCGTACGCATCCACGATTTCCGATTTGTGCGAGGCATTACGCACAGCAACCTCATCTTTGACGTAGCCGTCCCCTTTGAGCTTTCGCTCTCCGAGGAGGAGATCAAGGAGCGCGTATCCGACCTCGTCAGTCGCATTGACCCCGCCTATTTTGCCGTCATTACGGTGGACCGAGAGTAAAACGCTTCGGTTTTTTCCAAAAAAATCCTCTTTTTTTCAACAAACGGTTGCATTTTGAAATGCAATGTGGTATAATGTTCCCGACAATATAGTTTTCAAAACCGCAAAGGAAGCCTTTTCAGTCCTATTTACTTATAGAAAGGTGGAGTTCCCATGGCAAACTATCAGAATTACCCAACCATCGTTTACGAAAATCTCAAGGAAATGTATCACGCCAGCGCAGAGGCGTATGGCGAAAAGACGCTCTTTATGCAAAAGGAGGAAGGGGTTTACCGTGAGTATTCCTTCCGTCAGTATGCCGAGGAGGTAGATGCTCTCGGAACGGCGCTTTGCGCGCGCGGACTGATGGGAAAGCGCATCCTCGTATCCGGCGAGAACGGCTACGACTGGGTACGCGCCTACATGGCCGTGATCTGCGGCGTGGGCGTGGTCGTCCCCGTGGATAAGGAGATCCCCGCGGAGGAGATTGCAAATATTGCAAATGAATCCGAGGCAGCGGCCATTCTCTACTCCGACAAGCTTGCAGAGAAGGTAGAGGCGATCCCCTCTTCCGTAGAGCGCATTTGCTTTACCGAGCTTCCCGCGCTGATTGAGGACGGACGCGCGCGCATCGCCGCAGGCGACCGCACCTTCCTGGATGCCAAGATCGACGCGCACGCCATGAGCGCACTTCTTTTCACCTCCGGAACGACGGGCGTATCCAAGGGCGTTATGCTTTCGCACCGCAACATCTGCTTCAATCTTTCGGAGATGTGCCAGATGGTTTACATTGACGACAAGGACGTCTTCCTGTCGGTTCTTCCCATTCACCACGCCTACGAATGCACCTGCGGCTTCCTCTGCCAGGTCTATCGCGGCTCCACCGTTGCCTTCTCCGAGGGACTGCGTCACATTACGCGCAATATGCAGGAGGTTCATCCGACCATGATCCTGTGCGTCCCGCTGCTGCTGGAAACCATGTACCGCAAGGTCTGGGCAAACATCCGCAAGCAGGGAATGGAGAAGAAGGTAAAGCTGGCCATTAAGGTGACCAACGCGATCCCCAATGAGGCACTGCGTCTTTCTGCGAAGAAGAAGGTCTTTGCGCAGATCCACAAGAGCTTTGGCGGAAATCTCCGCATCATGATCTCGGGCGGCGCGGCGGTGGATCCCAAGATCATGAAGGGACTGCGTGACCTCGGAATCGCGACATACCAAGGCTACGGTCTTACCGAGTGCGCGCCTCTGGCGGCCCTCAACCGCGACACCTTCTACAATGACGGCTCCGCAGGAATGGCTACCCCCAACGCGCTTCTGGACGTTTACGACGTACAAGGGGACGGAACGGGAGAGATCCGCTATAAGGGCGACAACATCATGCTGGGCTATTACAAGCAGCCCGAGATGACGGCAGAGGTCATCCGCGACGGATGGTTCTACACGGGAGATCTCGGATACCTGGATAAGAACGGATTTTTGTTCATTACCGGACGCAAGAAGAACGTGATCGTGACCTCCAACGGCAAGAACATCTTCCCCGAGGAGCTGGAAACCTATCTTGGCAGAACGCCTTATGTTGCCGAGTCGGTGGTCGTGGGCTATATGAATCCCAAAAAGAAGGATTATGACATCGTTGCCATCATCCGTCCCGACCTGGACCGTTTTACAGAGGATTACGGCACGCGCTATACGCAGGATCAGCTGGAAACCGAGATGAAGAAGGCGATCTCCGAGGTCAATGGAATTGTGCAGTCCTATAAGCGCATTGAAACCTACGTTTTGCGCGAGGAGGAATTTCCGAAGAACACGTCGCGCAAGATCAAGCGCGCAGGCATTGCGGATTCGGCCTTTGAGGCTTACCGCAAGAAGGTCGGAATCTGACCACAGAAACAGAATCAAATTTCAACTGTCGGCAGACCTGAAAAAACCGGTCTGTGCGAAAAAAGGGCGAAGATTTTACGAGTCTTCGCCCTTTTTGTTGTAAAAAAACAAGCGATCGTTCCGTTTTATGGAACGAAACGGCTACGCACCGTGCGAGAGCGCGTTTTGCAGTACCTTGCGGCTACGTGACGTGCGAGAGCACGCGATAGCCCCCACGCCAGTGGGCGCAGGTGGAGGGCGCGCAGCCCTCCTCGCGCTCCGCAGAGCGCGAAACATCCTCCCGGCCGTTTTCTTTTTGCCAAGCTTTTTCTTTTGGGCCTACATGGGCAAAAGAAAAAGCGGGAGTAGAGAGTTTTGATT
>JAFOGE010000184.1 GCA_017386965.1 Clostridia bacterium | reverse complement strand
GGAGCACGGCGTCTTCCGCGAGGGATCCTTCCGCTTCCTGCAAAAGGAGGCACACGCCTTCACCTTCGAACGGGAGGGAGAGGGCGAGCGCATTCTGGTGGCGGTGAACGTGGGGAATGAGCCCTTCCACGTCCTACCAATGTCCAAGGGACGTTATCGAGATGCCTTCACGGGCGCGCCCGTAAAAGAGGAATGGCTTGCCCCCTGTGAGGCCATGGTCCTCGTCGAGGAGAAAAAAGAATAAGATCCCGCAAGCAAAAAGAGGCGGCTGCACAAACACGCAGCCGCCTCTTTTGGTTTAGAGAATGTTATTTCATCCCAACTTGCGCCGAGGGATGGAAATTATTTCTCCTCGGGAATGGAATCGAGGTCGTCCTCGTCCACAATGCAGCCGAATTTCTCGCCGCAGGCAGGGCAGGTCAGGTCCTCGGGATCCAGCTCGTCGTCAAAGCAAACGGTTTCTCCGCAGGAGGGGCAAACGATCTCAAAATACTCGTCGTCCTCGCAGGCAAGGCCGTCACACTCGTCGCAGTTGCCGTCGCAGCAAAAATCCTCGTCGTCCTCATCCTCATCGAGAAGATCCTCGTCGCCCTCGTCGTCCAGGAAATCCTCAACGTCCTGCAGATCGTCGTCCAGCTCCTCGATATACTCGTTGAGGTAGTCGAGATCGCTGTCGATGTCCTCGATATCGCTCTGCACGTCTGCGATCTCCGCGCTCATTTCGGAAACGAGGTCGATCAGAGCGGCAAGAATCTTGCCCTCCTTGGTGGATTCGTCGAGAGAGAGTCCCTCGGCAAGGCCTTTGATATAAGCAGCTTTTTCAGTCAGTGTCATGATTAAAAATTCCTTTCGATCAAGATTTGCATGGGGGGTGTGAAAAAGAGGGAAAACCTTGGAGCGCAAAGTCTTCCCTCGATTGGACAAATCAGGCTCTGGAGAGATACTCGCCGGTTCTGGTGTCGATCTTCAGAACGTCGCCGACGTTGATGAAGAGCGGAACCTTGATCTCAGCTCCGGTTTCGAGCGTTGCGGGCTTGAGCGCGTTGGTAGCGGTGTTGCCTGCAAAGCCGGGATCGGTTTCGGTAACCTCAAGCTCCACGAACGTGGGGGGCTCGATGCCGAAGACGTTGCCCTTGTAGGAAATGATCTTGCACATCATCTCCTCCTTGACAAAGCGGAAGTTGTCGCCAACCTTGTCGTGCGCGATGAGGGTTTCCTCCCAGGTTTCGGTATCCATGAAGTGATACAGATCGCCATCGTCGTAGGAGTACTGCATATCCTTTCTCTCGATATATGCGTTTTCGAACTTGTCGGTGGGGTTGAACGTCTTCTCGATGACGGCACCGGAAATCACGTTCTTGAGCTTGGTGCGGACGAAGGCCGCGCCCTTACCGGGCTTTACGTGCTGGAACTCAACGACCTGAAGCACGTTTCCCTGACCGTCGTCGAATGTAATGCCGTTTTTGAAATCGCCAGCGACTACCATAAATTGTGTACCTCCAATAGTTAAAGAAAATCGAATTTTGCGCCCGCGATCGAGGCGGCGCCATAGTTACATTTTATTTTACACCAAAAAAAGCAATTTTGCAATAGGTTTTTGAATTTTTTTTGTATTTTTGCGCAATTCTTTCGCCTTTTCGCCACCTCGGAGTGTTTTTCTTGCGTTTTCTTTCCCACTTTTTCGCCTGCACGGAGTGTTTTTCTTCCCGATGTTTTCGCACACGCGAGGACGGCTTTTACGGACGAGCGATCCCTTTGCCGCCTTGTCGGCTCTTTTTTTGCAAATATTTTCATATTTTGAAAGAAAAGCTTTGACAGGGGAGGGGTTTTGTGATATAATGAAACTATGCAAGGTGCACAGGGCACCGCCGCAGAAAAATCATCGAACAAAGAAAGAGGTACGCTATGAAAAACAAGGTGATCCTTCGTGCGTTTCTCCTGCTCCTGGCGATCCTGATGGTCATTCCCTTTGCAGGATGCGAGAATACGCCCAAGCCGCAGGAAACCAATCCTGTAACGACTCCCTCGACCGATCCGGATACCGATCCGACGGGAAGCACCCCGACGGACACCGAGCCGACCGACACCGACCCCCAGGAGGGTCCCAATCTTCCTGACATGACCTTTCCCGGAACCGAGTTCACCCTCCTGATCCGGGCAGAGGAGGACTATCTCGAGGATATTTACGTCAAGGAGCTGGATTCCAAGGCCACCTCGGTGCAGCGCGCCGTTTACCAGCGTCTTTCGGACATCACGCACACCTACGGCGTGCTTTTTGATGCTGTGATCGAAACCAGCACCAAAACTCAGGTGTCCACCGCATCTAAGGGAGGCGTGGACGTTTTCGATCTGGTCGTGGATCACGGACGCTACATGTTCACGAATGCCGCAGGCAACAATCTCTACGACTGGAACGATCTGCCCTACGTGGATTTGAGTGCCGCCTGGTGGAGCCAGGAGGCAGCAGCGGAATTCTCCACGCCCGGCGGCAAGCTCTTTACGATGCTCGGCGACATCAGCTACATGAGCGTTGGATCTGCCTTCTGCATGTTCTTCAACAAGTCGCTGGTAAAGGATGTTGGAACGCTGGTTGAGCCCTACGAGCATGTATACAACAAGACCTGGACCTTTGACGTGTTTGAGGAATACGTCACCACGCTTTACTCCAACATGGACGGCGGTGACGGAACGGGCACCATCGAAACCGATATCTTCGGCTACGGAACCTGCCATTGGAGAGGTCCCGTGCAGCTGCTGTATACCACCGGCACCCGCGTGCTGGAGTGGAAGAACGGCGATTGGAAGTTCACGGTGGACTCCGACCTTGCCAATGAGGCCGTGTTCGATATGCGCGACCTGCTCTTCAATTCGGGAGCAGCGATCCTGATCATGCAGGATCCCTACACCAACCTCAAGGACGCCTTCGTGGCTCAGCGCGTGGCCTTCATGGACGGCCAGGTAAACGAGGCGGGCTACTTTGCCGGCTCGGATACCAGCTACGGCGTTCTGCCCTGGCCGAAGTACAACAAGCGCGTCAAGGAGTTCTACTCCGCGGTTGACGCCGGCACAAGCCTCTTTGGTGTCATGCGTAACACCTCGGATGAGAATGCAAAGCGCATCTCCATCATCTTGGAGGCAATGGCCTACAGCGGACACAAGGATATCCTGCCGCTCTATTTCGATACCATTCTCTCCTATCAGTATCTCAAGGACGAGGATTCCATCGAGATGCTGCACATCATTCACGATAACCTGATTCTCGACTTCGGATATTTCTATTCCCAGGCCTGCGACGTCTTCCGTCTGGCCGTCATCCAGCCCGACGCCGGCTCTCTCTCCCACGAGATGGATGAGATCGAGCAGGCCGCGCGCGAGG
>JAFOGE010000023.1 GCA_017386965.1 Clostridia bacterium | reverse complement strand
CTTGAAGTCGTCCTCGGTCCACCAGTTGTTGATGTTTCCGTTCTCGTCGCACTTCGCACCGTTGCTGTCAAAGGCGTGGGAGATCTCGTGTCCGATCACGCTTCCAATGCCGCCGAGATTTTCGCTTCTTGTCTGCTTCAGAGAGTAGAAGGGAGATTGCAGGATGGCCGCAGGGAAGGTGATGTCGTTGACGAAGGGATCATAGCAGGCGTTGACCATATGTCCCGGCATCTGCCAGTTCTCCGGCTCGGTGGGACGGTCCAGCTTCGAAAGAGCATCCAATTCGCGGATTCCCGAGAGCGTGCGCATAATGTCGAAGAGAGAGGCCTCGGGATCAAACACGAGCTGATCGTAGAGAGGTCTGACCTTGTCGGGATATCCCATCTTGACGCCCATGGTCGAGAGCTTGAGGATCGCCTTTTCCTTGGTGGCATCGCCTAAGATCTCGTTGGTCTTGATGCGCTCGCGGTAGGTGTCGATGATCTGATAGACGATCTCGGTGATGTCCTTTTTGGCTTCCTCTCCAAAGTACTTCTCGCCGTAGTAGATACCCACGGGCTCGGAGAAGACGCTCGAGGCCAGGTTGTAGGCGAATTTTTCGATGGACTGCATCTGTGCCACGCCCATGATCGCGCGGCTATACATGCCGCCCATGTCGCGCAGCTCCTCGGAAAGATAGGAGCAGAAGCGAAGCAGACCGGTTACGTAGGCCCAGTGCTTGTAAAGGGAGAGCGTGTCGGCGTTGAGGACCGTGGCGAATGCGCCAAAGAAGCGGGGCTCGGTGACGACGAGTGTTTCGGGAACATGGCCGAACAGATCGGTCAGAATGGCGTCAAGATCCACGGTAGAAAGCATCCCCGCAACATCGCTCTCGGGCATGGGGTTGTACATCTCCACGTACTTGGACCACTCCTCCTGGGTCTTGACCAGACCGCCGAGGATCTCGTCAAAGGCGAGGGCATCGAGAACGTACTTCTCCTGATCCTCTGCCGAAAGATCGGTCTTTGCCATCACCATTTTGGCCACGTTTGTCCAGATGCCGAGGATTTGCTCCTTCTGTGCCGCCATTTCGGGCTTGTAGTAGGAGGCATCGGGAAGAATGACGCCGGCGCCCTGCAGATAAGCCAAACGCTGCTTGGTGTTCTTCATGTCGGTGTCGGGGCTGACGTTAAAGGGCGTGGGAATGCCGCGCAGGGTCAGCTCTTTGTATAGGCGTGCCAGGTCGCCAAGGCCTTCGATCTCGTCGAGGATCGCGAGATTCTGGAGTGCGGGAGCAATCCCGTGCTTTTCCTTGCGGTCCGCATCCTTTGCGATCGCATACAGTGTGCATGCTCTTTCGAGGCAACCGTTGGGATAGATCTTGCTCTCGGCCATGGCCTCAAACTCGTCCATCATGATTTTTTCTACGCTGTCGGAAAGCTCCGAGAAGCCACCCGCCGCGGGCTTGTCATCCGGAATGACCAGCTGCTCCAGCTTCTCTCCGTTGACGTACAGATAAAGATCGTCTTGAATTCGAACCTTTTCCATGTGTATCTCCAATCTACGTTTGTTTTTGCTTGGGATTTGCTTCATTATAGCACAAGTGCTTGAAAAAAACAAGAGCAAACGGCATCTTCCACCGAATTTGCGGGCTTTTTTCAAAGGCTTCAAAAAAAGATCAGATCGACTGCTCCGCAAAGAGGCGCAGGCGTCCTTTCCTTGTTTCGCCGTCAAAGGAGCGCAAACGAAAGCGCCCGTATCCGCGAATCGAGAGGGTTGTGGGCGGAGAGAGGGGGAGGTCTGTGCGCGTTTCCTCCTCAAAATCCACCTCCACCCGTCCCTCGCGGATCGCCCGTTGTGCATCCTCGCGCGAGAGGTTGGTCAGTGCCGCTACCACGCAGTCCAGCCGCGCGGAGGCTACCGTATCGTGAATGGGACGGTATTTGCGGCCGTCGGTAAAGGATTCGTCAAGGGTGTAGGGGGAGCATCGCACGGCGTCCGATCCGACACGCTCCAGATGCAAGAGAAAAAAGCGAAGCATGGGGCGTGTGCAGAAGATCACGGCCTCGTGCTCGTTCTGCAGGGCGATATCACCGAAGGCGTCCCGCTCGATCCCGAGTGCGAGGAGCGAGCCGAGGTAATCCTTGTGCCGCAGCTCGCGAAAGCCGCTTCCGCGCACACGCAGAGCGCAAACGGCCTCCTCGGTGTCCTCACCCAGCAGGGGAAGCACCTCCTCGGCGGGACAGTCCGAGGGGGACGCCGACAGGACGTCCAGAAGATAGTCCGGAAGAAGGAACAGGCAAACGCGCTCGGCATCCGGATAGCCGCCAAAGAAGAAGGCGGCGTTTTGCTTTCCAAGGGAGCAAAGCAGACCCTCGGCCTCCTTGCGCTCCCGCGGGGTCAAAAAAGGGATGCGCGCAGGCATCCCGTTTTCCTGTTTTCTGCATGCATCCGTCAATCGCGCAAGGATCGGGGAGCGTTCTGTGCTGCGGTCCGTCATATCAAACAATCAGGAAGGAGCGGATCAGCGTGATCAGAAGGACGGCGATCAGAAAGGGAAAATCCAAGGGCGTTCCTTCAAACCAATGCATTTTTTGACAAAGTCTGCGAATGGGGAGAATGATGGGCTCGGTGAGCAGAAAGAGAAATCCTGAGAAGCGGGATTCCCCCGTCTGGTCGAACCAGGAGAAGATGGCGCGTAGGAGCAGAGCCAGGGAAAGTGCATCCAGAAGAAGCACAAAGGTCTGCTTCAAGAGAAAGAGAAGGGTATCGAGCATGGAAAAACAAAGCTCCTTTCAAGAGAGAAAAGGGGGGATTTCATGCACAAATCGCCGCAGCAGAGTGATCTACTGCGGCGGTTATGCCGTCATGGGAAGGGGAGAGAATCAGATCTCCTCCTCTGCAACGTATGCTTCTTCGTAGTCCTCAACGGGAGCGGCTTCCACAGAGGCCTTGACCTGAGGAGCAAAGCCGGAAATGTCCACCCCTGCGGGGGAAACAACGATGGTATTCTTGTTGGTCTTGATCATTTCGCCGCCGAGGACGTATGCCACGCCGGCCAGGAAATCGACCAGACGGTGTGCCTGTTCCTTGGTCAGATTGCCGATGTCCAGAAGAACGATGCAGCCCTCCTTGAGCTTATCTGCGATCTGCGCAGCCTCGGTGTGGGTCTTGGGCTGCAGAAGCTTCAGAGAAACCTTATCGGCAGAAATGGGATGGATCTCGGGGTCCTTTCTCTCGGGACTGTCCATCGCGGACATCGCTGCAGCGGGGGGCACGTCGGACATCTCCATTTTGATATCCTCCGGAATCGCGTATATATCCTCGTAGTCCTCCTCGAGATCCGCGGCATCATTCCGGACAAATTTCTTCAGCAAATTCATTGTTGCCAACCTCCATGTATTTTTACTCAGTTTCGACGGTGATTTCAGTGCGCAAACAGGGATCGTCCGATGCGGACGACGTCGGCGCCTGCCTCGATGGCAGCCTCAAAGCTGCCGGACATGCCCATCGACAAAATAGGCCTACCTATATTATGAAGTTTTTTTTGCCAAATGTCAAGACAAAGTTGTGAAGTTTCTTGAAAATATTTTTGATATTCCTCATTTTTTTCGCATTTTGGGGCCATTGTCATGAATCCGCGAAGCCTCAAATGCGGAAAATCGGAAAGGGAGAGGCAAAAGTCCTCTGCCTCCTCGGGCAAAAGTCCGCTCTTGTTTTCCTCCCGTCCGCAGTTGATCTCGGCAAGGACGTCCACGGTGATGCTCCGCTTGGCGGCCTGCTTCTCGATCTCCTTTGCCAGCGAGAGCGAGTCGAGCGAGTGAATCATGGTGACCTTGTCGATGATATATTTAACCTTATTGCTTTGCAGCGTCCCGATAAAGTGGAAGCGGAGGGCATCCCGATTGGGAAGTGCCTCCCAATGCTCCAGCATCTGCTGCACGCGGTTTTCTCCTACGTCGCGGATGCCGAGATTCTCGGTCAGGTACCGAAGCTGCTCCGCATCGGCGTATTTTACGGCCGCCAGAAGCAGGACGCCGTCACGCTCCGGAAAGCGGTCGCGGCTGTTCTCCTCTGCGGCGCAGATGCGAGAGCGGATGGCGGCAAGATTGCGGTCTATATAGCAAAGCTCCGACATGGCAGTTCTCCTTTTCGTGTTTAATAGACCTTTCCGTCGTAGAGATTTTTTCCGGCGGTGATCAGGATGTCGTGCAGGGCGAGATAATCCTCCCCCTGATCGGTCTTCTCCTCGGCGATGCAGTATCCGTCCCCTCGGTAGAGGACGTTGATCCTGCGGAAGCGGACGGTGCTTTCCTCAAAGATATAGACACCCGTTTGTCCGTTTTTCTCGACGAGGGCAGAATCCGGAATGTAATATCCCGAGCAGGCGTCAAGCGAGATCTGGATGCTCTGGGAGCGCAGGAAGCGAAAATCGGAGGGGACGTCATCGGAAGAGAGGATCAAAAGGCAGGAGTCGGATCCCTCCTCGGTCACGGTGCGGTCCAGCGTCATGGAGAGCTTCTTTCCGCTGCTCTCGGGGAAGGTAACGGTGTAGCGGTCGCCAACGTCGAGAAGCGACGGATCCACGTTCGCCTTCACAACCAGGAACCATCGGTAGGAATAGACCATTTTGCCGATCGGGAAGCCCTCCGGGGAGGAGGGCTCCTCGGAGGTGAGGCGGTCAAAGCCGGACACCGTAAGTCCTGCAAGCGCCTTTGAGGAAAAGAGGGCTTCGTAGCCGTCCACGCAGGAGCGGTCGTAGAAATAGCCGGAGGAGGTGGTGTTCGTCACGGTCGTGGCGAGCGCCGAGAGAAGGCTGCTGCGTACCTCCAGAAGCGAGGAAAGGGAGGCCTTCAGGCTTTCCGCCTCTCCGGTCAGATAGGCGTATCGGTTCAGTGCAACGAGCATTCTCTCCTCCAGCTCGTCAACGGCAGTCCAATCCCCCTTCTCCATAGCCTGTTGGATGCCAAGGGAGGCAGCGGCGGCATCCGCACGGTAGGACTCTGCCTGGGAGAGTGCGGATCCCGAGGGAAGGATGCTTTGCTCCAGGATCCGGATCCTGCGGTTGAGCAGATCCAGATCACGTTGAAGCTCGGTCAGCTTCTGCGCGTCATAGCCGAAGCGAAGCTCAAGGAGCGGCAGGTCCTTGGCCACCTTGGTTCCGCTTTCCGCAAGAGGATGGATCAGCGCGGGTGCGGCGGCGGTCAGGATGACTTCATCGCGAAAGAGATAGGCTTCCCCGCCGAGGATCTCACGGTCAGTGATCTCCTGCACGGGTGTGGTGATTAGTCCCCCGGAGGAGCCCGAGAAGACGTGATAGAGCGTATAGACCAGAATGGCCAGGATCCCAAGCGATGCTACAAAGCGGGGCAGGGAACGTCGCAAAAAATCCATGCGTTTCATAAACGGGCCTCCTTTCGGCAAACATAAGGGAGCTTCCGAATTATGCGGGAAGCTCGTTGAACAGACGGACGATCTCCTCCAAAAGCTCCTCGGCGGGGCGGAGAGAGCCGTCGGATGCCGTCATGGGGATCCAATGCACGTAGTCGCGCGCGCCAAACCAGGTCAGCTGACGCTTGGCGTAGCGGCGGGTTGCGGTCTTGAGGCGCTCCACGGCGGCCTCCGGGGATTCCTCGCCGCGCAAATACCCCAAAAGCTCCTTGTATCCAATCGCCTGTGCGGCGGTGCTGTTTTTTGCAAAGACACCGCGGGAAAGCAGGCTGCGCGTTTCCTCCAGAAGTCCGTCGGCGAGCATTTGCTCTACACGTCTGTCAATCCGTTGGTACAGAAGGGAACGGTCGGGATATTGCAGGCCGACCGTAAGGGCGCGGTAGGGGGATGCAGGGACGCGGGAGCGGCGGTCCGCCTCGGTCTTGGTCATGCCGGAGGTATGGTGGATCTCCAGAGCGCGGATGACGCGCTTGACATTATTCTCATGAATGGTGGCGGCACTTTCGGGATCGATCTCCGCCAGACGCTCATGCAGAGCATGGTTGCCGTGTTGCTCGGCAAAGGTCAGAAGCTCCTCTCGAAAGGCGGGATCGGTTTCGGTTTCCTCAAAGTTTCCTCCGCGCAAGAGGGCATCCAGATAGAGTCCCGTTCCGCCGCACAGGATGGGGAGCTTTTGGCGGGCGAGGATCTCATCTATGGCCTGTGATGCGGCCTTTACGTAGTCGGCGCAGGAGAAGGGGGTGTCGGCGTCGGCAATGTCGAGAAGATGATGGGGGATCCCCTCACGCTCCTCCATGGTGGGCTTCGCGGTTCCGATATCCATCCCGCGATAGATCTGCATGGAATCGCAGGAGAGGATCTCTCCACCCAGACGCTTGGCCAAGAGGACCGAGAGCGCGGTCTTTCCGCTGGCCGTAGGACCTACGATGGCCAAAAGCGGTTTCTTTTCACCGGCCAAAGAATCGATACCGGCAGGAAGCACTTTTTTTTCGTTGGACTCCATGGGATCTCCTTTCTTTGCTTTTTTGCTTTCTTATAAAAGCAGCATCGCATCCTCGAAACTGATGTTATATAAGATTCTACCGATTGATAAGGTTGGACAAATCAGGCGCCAAACTCCGTTTTTATATCCTTTCACGACTGTTTCCGTATTCTGTTGTCATAAAAGTTGCTTCAATAGTGCCAGTTCCTTGGGAATCAACGCTTTTTACATTTGTAGAAATTCGATTTAGAATTTCTGCGGTGTGCATATATTTATTATTAAAATAAACTTTTTCATTTACGGTTG
>JAFOGE010000183.1 GCA_017386965.1 Clostridia bacterium | reverse complement strand
GCGGTCGCGGTGCGCCTTGTTCATGTTGGCCTGGATCTTGAAGACGAAGGCCGAGAATCCGGGGTCGAAGGGAGAAACCGTTTCCTCCCCTGCGGAGCGGGAGAGCGGCGCGGTGGTCATCCTGAGGAAATGCTCCAGGAAGAATTCCACACCGAAGTTGTTCAGTGCCGAGCCGAAGAAGACAGGACTGAGCTTTCCGCAACGCACCTTTTCCAAATCAAAATCAAAGCAAGCACCGTCCAAAAGCTCCACCTGCTCGGTCAACTCCTCGCGGGCATACGGCCCGATCAGCTCGTCCAGACGCGCGGTATCGGTAATATCACAATCAATGGAGGCCAAGCGGTCCCGTCCGCGGTGCGCATCGGCAAAGGATAGGATCTTGCGTCCTTCGCGATCGTACACGCCCTTGAAGCTGACGCCGCAACCGATGGGCCAGTTCATGGGATAGGTTCCGATTCCAAACTCACGCTCCAATTCATCCAAAAGATCAAAGGGATCGCGTGCCTCGTGGTCGAGCTTATTGATAAACGTAAAGATGGGAATATGCCGCATTGCACACACCTTAAAGAGCTTGCGCGTTTGCGGCTCAATGCCCTTTGCAGCATCAATGACCATGACGGCACTGTCTGCCGCCATAAGGGTGCGGTAGGTATCCTCCGAGAAGTCCTGATGCCCGGGGGTGTCGAGAATATTGATGCAATAGCCCTCGTAACGGAATTGCATGACGGAGGAGGTGATCGAGATTCCTCTCTTCTTTTCCATCTCCATCCAGTCGGATACCGCGTGACGGTCAGAGGCCTTGCCCTTGACCGAGCCTGCAGTCTGTATTGCGCCGCCGTAGAGCAGGAACTTCTCGGTCAGCGTTGTCTTACCGGCGTCGGGGTGCGAAATGATCGCAAAGGTCCGTCGGCGGTTGATTTCTTGTTCGATCTGTTTCATATCGTTTGATATCCCTTTCCTTGTTTCGTTTTCCGTTCCCCGCTCATAGCGGAGCGTTCCTCTTTCCTTTAGCCTCTCCGAATTTGCTAAAAGAGCGAGTAGATCCAGCTTTGCAGCGGGATCAGAGCGATCGGAAGAAAGATTGCGGGAATGTAATTCATAATCTTGAGCTTGGTCGCGCCAAGGACATTGAGTGCAAGACCGATGATCAGGAGAGAGCCGACGCCGGACATACAGGTAACGACGGCATCGGTCAGATAAGGTGCGATCCATTGTGCAAGCAGGGTGATCGCCCCCTCAAAGACCAGCACGAAGCCGGCGGAGAAAAGCACGCCGATCCCCATGGAAATGGAAAGAAGGATCGAGGAAACGAGGTCTAAGATCGACTTGGTATAGAGCATGGAATGGTCCCCGAACAGTCCGCTGTTCAGCGCTCCGACGACCGTCATAGAGCCAACGCAGAACAACAGGGCTGCCGAAACAAAGCCTCTTGCCACGTTTCCGAAGCGCGCGTGCGTAGCCTTTTCCAAACGGTTCCCAAGCCTTTGGATCGCGTCATCTAAACGCAAAAGGTATCCCAGAATGGAACCGATCGCCATGGAGAGAACGATCACAAGCGTTTCCTCTCCCACAAGGCTCTGCACCAGCTGCAGGGGATTTGCGGGATCCCCTACGTAGCTCCCCTCCAAGGCATCCTTGATCTGCCCGTTGACAGAGGCCTTGACCACTCCCGAAACGCCGATTCCCATCACGCAAAGCGCCAAGCCCTTGAGGATGGTGTCCGAAAGCGTTCCCGGCTTTTCCTTCTTTTTTCCCACGGCCAAATAGCGGATTCCAAGACCGATCAAGGATCCCAAAACCACCGCCAGGGTGTTGACAAGCGTTCCCCAAATTGAAATGTTCTCCATATGCTCCTTACTCTACTCCATCCTCTTGCGAAAAATGATTTTTCCTGTTTGCGCATGGGTATGCTGCCATACCGATCACACGTTGCCGTTCGCCGTCCCATAGCACCGCGAGGGACCGATGCGGCCGCCTTGGTCAATCGCGGATCCCGAACGGCAGATCCTCCAACGGACGCACGGTAACGGTCATACGGGTATGCTCCGCCTGCGCGCCGTGGATCTCCATGAGATAATCCAGGGTGATGACGCCCTCGGTTAGAAGGCGGTTGTCCACGCGCCGCGTGTAAACGCAGATCTCAAAATCCGAGAAAGGCGTGTGATAGATGCAAAAATGCCGTTTTCCCTCCTCAAAGACGAGCGCCGTGTTGACCAGTCCCGTCCGAAGCATGGAAACAAGCCCCGGCTCCTGCCGACGGAAGCCAACGGTGGTCAGAGAACCCTCCATGCCCGAAAGCTCACTCTCCTCATAGACCAGCTCCACACGGTCGCTTCCCGTGAGCAGCCTTCCCTCCATGATCAGCTCGATCGGCTCGGGCATCTCGCCGCCCTGCGGGGGCTCCTCTGATACCTCTGCGTCCGGATCCTCTGCGTCCAGCTCCTCGTCAAGTGCGTCAAAGATCTCCTTGCCCCAGGTCAGACGCGAGGTCAGAATATGGATCATTACGTTCCGTTTCGTCATACCGTGTTCTCCT
>JAFOGE010000022.1 GCA_017386965.1 Clostridia bacterium | reverse complement strand
TGCAATCCGGATTTGAGAATGCGGATGATCACCGTTTTATTCAATCCATTGCCAAAAAGCACGGCATTTACTTCTCCCGGCCGGGAAACGGTATTTGCCATCAGGTTCATCTGGAGCGCTTCGGTATTCCTGGAAAGACGCTGATCGGATCGGATAGCCACACGCCGACGGGCGGCGGCATCGGAATGCTCGCCTTTGGTGCAGGAGGACTGGATGTTGCCGTTGCGATGGGCGGCGGCGCTTACTACATTACCATGCCCAAGATGATTAAGGTCAACTTGACCGGAAAGCTTCGTCCCTTCGTTACCGCAAAGGACGTTAGCCTTGAGATCCTTCGAATCCTCTCTGTAAAGGGCGGCGTCGGCTCCATCATTGAGTGGGGAGGCGAGGGAATCGCTACGCTTTCCGTACCCGAGCGTGCAACCATTACCAATATGGGTACAGAGTTGGGTGCTACGACGTCGATCTTCCCCTCGGATGAGGTCACGCGCGCCTTCCTGCGCGCAGAAGGACGGGAAGCGGATTATGTTCCGCTTTCCAGCGATTCGGATGCGGTTTATGATCGCGTGATTGATATTGACCTTTCTACCCTCAAGCCCCTGATCGCTTGTCCTCACAGCCCTGACAATATTGTTACGGTGGAAAGCCTGAAGGGTACGCGCGTGGATCAGGTCTGCATCGGATCCTGCACGAACTCCTCGCTTTTGGATATGCTCAAGGTGGCTGCGCTGCTCAAGGGAAAAACGATTTCTCCAAGCGTTAGCCTTTCGATTTCGCCCGGCTCCAAGCAGGTGCTTTCCATGCTTTCCGAGTGTGGCGCATTGACCGACATTCTCGCCAGTGGCGCGCGCGTTCTGGAATGTGCTTGCGGTCCTTGTATCGGAATGGGCTTCTCTCCGAATTCGGGCGGTGTGAGCCTGCGCACCTTTAACCGTAACTTTGAGGGAAGAAGCGGAACGGCAGATGCCAAGGTGTATCTGGTATCTCCCGAAACGGCGGTCGCGGCCGCTCTGACAGGCGAGATCACCGATCCCATTCTTTTGGGAGAGATGCCGGAAATCAAGATGCCGGATGCCTTCCGCATCGATGACAGCGCCGTGATTCCTCCCGCAGCTCCCGAGGAGGCCAAGGATCTGGAGATTCTTCGCGGTCCGAATATCAAAAAATTCCCTGATGCCTACCCCCAGGAGGACTCCATTCGCGCAGAGCTTGTCTTGAAGGTTGGAGATAATATTACCACCGACCATATCATGCCTGCCGGTGCCAAGATCCTGCCTTATCGCTCCAACATTCCGTTCCTGTCCCAGTATTGCTTCGGCGTGTGCGATAAGACCTTCCCCGAAAGAGCAAAGGCCGCAGGACAGAGCATTGTCGTGGGTGGTGCAAACTATGGACAGGGCTCCTCGCGTGAGCATGCGGCATTGGTTCCGTTATATCTCGGCGTCCGCGTCGTTATCACCAAGAGCTTTGCAAGAATTCACGTGGCGAACCTGATCAATGCAGGGATTATGCCCTTGACCTTTGCCGATCCCGCCGATTACGATAAGGTATCTCAGGGTGACGTTCTTTCCATCGACGGCGTTTGGGCAGGCATGGATAGCGGAAGCATGACCCTTTGCAACGAAACAACCGGTGATCGCATTCCCTTGGCTTGCGCATTTACCGAGCGACAGAAGGAGATTCTCAAAGCAGGAAGCCTTCTGGCTTACACAGGAAAACAGCTTGAAAAGTAAGATCTCAACGGGAGGAATCGATGATGAATAAGATTATGATGAAAACGCCGCTGGTCGAGATGGACGGCGACGAGATGACCAGAATTCTCTGGCAGATGATCAAGGACGAGCTCCTTTTGCCTTTTGTAGATCTCAAGACCGAATATTACGATCTCGGACTTCCCGAGCGCGAAAGGACGGGCGACCAAGTCACGGTGGATTCCGCACTTGCGACCAAGAAGTACGGCGTTGCCGTCAAGTGTGCTACGATTACACCCAACAAGCAGCGCGTGGAGGAATATAACCTTTCGCAGATGTGGAAGAGCCCGAACGGCACCATCCGTGCGATTCTTGACGGAACGGTCTTCCGCGCCCCCATTCTGATCGACAGCATCCGTCCCGCCGTGCGCAATTGGAAAAAGCCCATCACCATCGCGCGTCACGCATACGGCGACATTTACAAGGCTACCGAATACCGCGTTCCCGCACAGGGAAAGGCGGAGCTTGTCTTTACCGACAAGGAGGGCAAGGAAACCTTCCGCGAAACGATCTATGACTTTGAGTGCGCTGGTGTGTTGCAGGGAAGCTACAACAAGGACGATTCCATTCGCTCCTTTGCGCATTCCTGCTTCCAATACGCCCTGAATACCAAGCAGGATCTGTGGTTCTCCACTAAGGACACCATCTCCAAGCAGTACGACCAGACCTTCAAGCTGATCTTCCAGGAGATCTACGACGAGGAGTACAAGGCAGCTTTTGAGGAGGCAGGGATCACCTATTTCTATACGCTGATCGACGATGCCGTTGCGCGCGTGATCCGCAGCGAGGGCGGCTTTATTTGGGCGTGCAAGAACTATGACGGCGACGTCATGAGCGACATGGTGTCCACCGCCTTTGGTTCTTTAGCCATGATGACCTCGGTTCTCGTATCTCCCGACGGCAATTACGAGTATGAGGCCGCACACGGCACGGTCACCCGTCACTATTACCGTTACCTGAAGGGAGAGGATACCTCCACCAATCCCATCGCCACGATCTATGCATGGTCCGGCGCGCTCCGCAAGAGAGGGGAGCTGGACGGACTTGCAGACCTTGTCAGCTTTGCCGATGCTCTGGAGGGGGCTTGCATCGATACGCTGGAGCAGGGCATCATGACCAAGGATCTGGTGGGCCTTGTTGTGGAAGGCACGAAGACCACGGCGGTCAATTCCCGTGATTTCATCGGCGCAATCCGAAGGAATTTGGAAGCACGGTTGGCCTAATCCCTTCAGAGAAAAAGAAAAAATCAAGCGTATGTGGATGATCAAAATCCAAATACGCTTGATTTTTTTATGCATAGGAGCATTATCTCCGATAGGGGTGTGCTTCTGCCGCCTTGCGCATGCCCTCGATCACGGAGCGCGGCTTTCTGGAGCCAAAGATGGCCGAGCCGGCAACGATCACGTTTGCGCCTGCCTCGGTGGCCAGAGCGACGTTTTCTTCCTTAATGCCGCCATCGACCTCAATGTCAAGACGCAAGCCATGGCGGTCGGCGTACTGCCGGAGGAAGCGAACCTTTTCCAAGCAGGATGGAATGAGCGCCTGTCCGCCAAAACCGGGAACAACGGTCATAATCAGAACCATATCCACCTCGGAAAGATAGGGGAGCAACAGTTCGGCAGGCGTTCCCGGGGAGATGGAGATTCCGCAACGGATCTCCTTTTCCCGAATCGCCCGGATCACCTTGCGGGGATCCTGGCAGCTTTCCAGATGGAAGGTAATAATGTCAGCCCCCGCTTTTGCAAAATCCTTAATATAGCGAATGGGCTCACGGATCATCAGATGAACATCAAAAACCAGATTGGTGCAAGGGCGGATGGCACTGATCACAGGCGCGCCGAAGCTGATGTTCGGAACAAAATCGCCATCCATAACGTCAAGATGAAGATACTGCGCACCCGCTTGCGCAATCTTGGAAATCTCGCTTTCCAGATTCGAAAAATCTGCAGAAAGAAGAGAGGGAGCAATATAGATCATACCATGTCCTTTCCCGCACAACGCGGTGTTGGCGAAAGATGGGGAATACTGTCAAACCGTACGGATGGAACATATCCTTTTGGTAGAGCATGCGTCGTGGGTACGGAAGAGAAGTCAAAGAAACAGGAGGTTCGTAAGGAAGAAGTCCGTTTTTGCCGACGCTTTTGATAGATTTAAGCGGTCTGCACAAGGAGGCAGACTGCATGTGCGGATATGCCAAGCTTTTCGCCCGTAAAGCCGAGATGCTCCTCGGTGGTCGCTTTGATGTTGATTCGATCCTCGTCGATTCCAAAAAGGAGCGCAAAATTTTTGCGCATCTGTGGAATGTGAGGTGCGAGCTTGGGTGCTTGCGCGATCACGGTCGCATCCAGGTTGCCGATCCTCCAGCCTGCATCACGGACAAGACCGAAAACGGCCTCTGCCAGCTTCATGCTATCTGCGCCCTTATAGCGCGGATCGGTGTCGGGGAAGTGCTTTCCAATATCACCGAGCGCAAGAGCGCCGAGCATTGCATCCATAATAGCATGGGTCAGTACGTCTGCATCCGAGTGCCCAAGGAGTCCCTTTTCGTGTGGGATTTCTACGCCGCCCAGAATGAGCTTTCGTCCTTCGGTCAAGCGATGGACGTCGTAGCCGTGTCCGATACGCATATCTGTAATCATATCTTTTTCTCCTCGCGATAGCGCAGGATCGCCTCTGCAAGAGCAAGATCCTCGGGGGTCGTGATTTTGATGTTGGAGGCTCCGCATTCAACAAGGTGAACTTGATAGCCGAGATGCTCGATCAGGGAGTTGTCATCGGTGACCTCAAATCCATCCGCTTCGGCGCGATACACTGCAGCTTGATAGAGGGAGGTATGAAAAACCTGAGGCGTTTGCACCTGCCAGAGTCCGGTGCGGTCCACGGTTTCCTTTACAACACCGAGCGCATTCGCACGCTTGACGGTATCGCTCACAAGATGTGCCGCAGAGGCCGCTTTTTTACGGTATGCCTTCAAGCAGACACGTGTGATCTGCAGAGGGGTTACAAGGCAACGCGCACCGTCTGCGATCGCAACGTAACGGATGGAGGCATCCAGCTTTGCCAGCCCCTTGGAGGCGGATTCCTGGCGCGTTTGTCCGCCTGCTACGATATGACGCAGCTTTTTGATCCCGTACTCCTTTGCGAGCGACAAAACAAAGTCAAAATCCTGCGGACGGGTAACCACCACAATGGAGGTAATCAAAGGGCAACGCTGATAAGCAAGCAGGGTATGTGCCAAAACCGGCATGCCGTTGAGGCATTCTGCCTGCTTATTCCGTCCCTTGCCCATTCGGGTCGAGTTTCCTGCGGCCAGAAGAATGGCGGCCGTTTTATGGGTAACGGCTTCATCATAAAGCGCTTTTGCAAGATCCAATGCTTTTTTCTTCATAAAGCGGGCTTCCTTTCATACAAAGTCGGCGTACTATGGGGAATCAAATCTGCTTTTGCTCGATTTCGGTCAACAGATCAATGCGCTTCTGATGCTTGCCGCCCTCAAAGGCGGTGTCAAGAAAGGCATCGAGCAGCTCGCAGGCCAGTCCGTAGCCCACGACACGCTCTCCGAAGCAGAGGACGTTGGCATTGTTGTGGAGTCGGGTGGCTCTTGCACTGAAGGTGTCCGAGCAAACAGCGGCGCGGATGCCGTGATGCTTGTTTGCGGCCATGGACATTCCGATGCCGGTGCCGCAAATGAGGATTCCAAGGTCGCAAACGCCATTCTGAATGTTTTCACATACGCGATTTGCAAACACGGGGTAGTCGCAGCTCTCGGGAGAATCCGTTCCAACGTCGATGATCTCCCATCCCTTTTCCTGAAGGTAGGGGATCAGCTTTTGCTTGAGATTGTATGCTGCATGGTCGCAGCCGATCGAAAGAATTTTTGCTTTCATTATTTGGTTACCTCGTTCGGTTAGGATTGCGTATTGTTCTGCAAACGTTCCTGACGTTCTCTTTCTGCCTGTGAGGGACGCAGATACACGGCGACCATCTCCGCGTCCGTTGTACGGACACCTGCAAGATAGGCCTTTCGCGCGATCTGTGCCACCGAATAAGCACTCTGATGACGAAGCCGATCGGGAACGTTGACGGTATGGACGGTAAGATAAGGCTCGGTCACGGTATATCCGTCGCCGCAAAGGCGGACGGGCTCATCGTATTCGGCAAGCAGGGAATCCAGCTCGCTGATTGCCATAGCGCTATCCGGCAGAAGACGCTCGCCGACGCCGTCCTTGAAACGGAAAAGCGCGGTATATACCTGCTTTCTTCTCGCGTTCATCACGGGGCAGACAAGACCGTCCGTGACGGTGAGATTTTCCGCCAATGCTTCCAGAGTGGAAACACCGATGCAGGGCTTTCCCATGCCAAAGGCCAGTCCCTTAATCGTTGCCGCCCCAATGCGGACACCGGTAAAGGAGCCGGGGCCGACGGCGGCCGCAAACAGGTCAATATCCCTTGGGGAAAGACCGAAGAATCCAAGGACGGATTCTACCATCGGGAGCAGGGTTTCACTGTGTGTGTTTCCGTTTTGAATGGTGTACTCACCCAGCAGACGGTCATCCTCGCAGAGCGAAACGGATGCGACCGTTGCGGTGCTGTCAATCGCAAGAATCTTCAATGCTTTATACCTCCTCGCAAATCTGCTCCAGCGTGATCCGACGGCTCTCGGGATGGGAAGGATCATCCTTCTCGATCAATACGCGGATGCGCTCCTCCGGAAGTGCGTAAGGGATCTTTTCGCTCCACTCCACAAGGCAGATTCCGTTGCGTTCCCAATAGTCATAGAAGCCGATGGAAAGCAGATCCTCCTCGGAGTCAATGCGATACATATCAAAGTGAAAAAGATTCCGCGGATTCCCTCTGTACTCATGCACGAGGGAGAAGGTTGGGGAGCGCACGGCGGCGCCGGGAGAGAAGACCGAAGCAAATCCGCGAACAAACGCCGTCTTTCCTACGCCGAGATCTCCGTAGAGGGCGACAAAAGAGGGAAGGGCGGTATTTTGCAGCATGCGTTGTGCAAGGCGTGCGCCGCAAGCCTCCGTTTCCCCGGCATCGGAGGTCTGTATTGTTTCATGAAGGAGCAAGGCAAAATCCTCCGAAAATTTATTTTATATACATCTATACAAATATTAGTATAGCACAGATCTCAATTTTTGTAAAGGCTTTTATGGAAATCAGCCCTCTTTTTTCTCGTTTTTCAAGGCTTCCAACGACTTCTTTGAGCCGTCCGGGTACTGGACGACGGTGTTGGAAAGAATTCCTCGGAAGCTCGCGCGAAATTCTTTGATATACTCCTCGCGCAGAGCCATTTGCTCCTCCTTCTCCTCCGGAGTGAGCTCCTGCTCCTTGGATTTTCTTGCAAGCTCGTTAATGCGGTCAATTTTTGCTTGTTCCATGGGGAACCTCCTTGTTTTAAAATAGTGAAACCAAAAGGGAAGAAAAAATGGCAGACACGCCGTGTCTGCCATTATTCTTGATTGCAGGAACTGCAATTATGCTTTCTTCATAGTGCGCAGGCAACGAGAACAAACATAGATTGCTTTGCTGCCTTCCAGTTTCACTTTGCGAATATTCGGCTTCCAGGTTCTGTTGGTCTTACGGTGAGAGTGAGAAACATTCTGACCGAAAACAACGCCTTTTCCACAGATGCAACATTTTGCCATTTTTGACACCTCCTAAAAAACTAACCTTTGCCGACCGAAAGCGGAACGGCACAATTTTCTTTACAACAAGAGGTATTATACCATACCTTTTCAAAAAATGCAAGAGCTTTTTTGAATTTTTTTCTTCTTTTTTGCTCTTTATTCGGAAAAAGTGCAGATTTTATTCAAAATTTTTTCCGAAAAACGGTTTTCGGAGAAGAAATTGGTCTGCCGTTACGGTCTGCCAACGGAGATGACCCTTCCGATCAGCGTTGCGGGAATGCGTCCGTCGGTTTCCAGGAGAAGGGCCGGCCGATTAGGAGCATCCCCAATGATCGCGGTGTTTTTGATCTTGCAGGATAGTTCACCTGTTGTCATGAAAGCAAGTGCATCGGTCAGGGATTCGTTGCAGAGCAGATGCGCACTGCGGAGGACACCCTTGCGGCGAAGATCTGCGATCCTTGTGAGATCCATGCGAAGCGCAGCAAAGTCCGGGAGGCCGTTCCTTGCCATTTGAGGTGTCCAGAGGAAAACATGGCTTCCTTCCGTAACAAAACGGTTTGGGCAGTTCTCTCCGCAAGCATCCGCGACAACCAGGAGGTCGGGAGTGCTTCCGCCCGTCCGGGAAAGACGGCGCGTGGGAATCGCGCATTCGACCATGACGCGGTACAGACCGAGAAGCATTGCCGCAGCAACGGCGTAGTCTGCGCTTTGGGCCGGCGTTTCGGGGAGAGTAAAGGACACCTGAAGGCTTTGCTCGGTCAGGTCGCATCCGCAGGCCGCAAGCCTGCAGATCGGGGCAAGCGCGGTGTAAAGCCCTTCCAGGAAGGGGGATGCGTGCGGTGTGGCATAGGCACCCGTCAGGATGTGTCCGCCAAACGAAACCGAATCAAGCGATTGCGTGTCGTTTTGAGGACACGAACCGTATTTGTCCACGCGAACGGTATGCGCGATCCCTTGTACCTTCTGCGGATTTTCACGGGGCAGGATCGCAGACATCGGCATTCTTCCGAGCAAGGAAACGAGGAAGGCTGTATCCAGGAGCAGATCCCTTGAAACGCCGTTGGAGAGGCGGATCCTTCGATCTGCAGTCACAATTCCGAATTCGCAGGCGGGAATGGAGAGCGCACGGATCGCCGAAAGGATCTCTTGTGTATCCTCTGCGGACACGCGGAGAATACACGATCCCTTGTATCCGCTGACGGCAAGAGAGAACGGAACAGGCTCGTTTACGCGGGAGAGACGTGTAAGATCGAGCCAAGCACTGTCGGTCAGGCAAAGGATCTCGTAAAGGAGCCCGTGCTTGCCAACGGTGGCGCTTGCCAGGATCCGATCGGCAATCTCCTCACGGTCAAGAAGGCTTCCGAGCGCGGCTTGAAGCTCGGCTTGGGAGGCGTTGGGGGAGAGCAGGAGAAAACGATCGTTTTTCGCAGGGGTGCGCTTGGATGGGCGTTGTACGCGAAGCAGAGGCGTTCCGCCTTCTAAGGCGAGAAGTGCAGGGCTGTTTTCCATGGCCGCGCAGACGTCGGGGGCAACCTGATGAAGAAGCGGTGCTGAGGGGTAGGACGGACGACGACCGATGCGATCGAGATAGGCGGAGGCTGTTTTGGGAATGTCAAATAGCATCGGGGGTGTCGTGCTACTTGGCAAAAGCATTTTTCGTTTCCTCAAAAAATCCGCATAGGTGCCTGCGACTGCTTCATCCTCCGAGGAGAAGTAGGTCAGAAGGGAGGCGTTGGTGGTGCGGGAAGCCTCCTGCGAAAACAGATCCAGCATCCGTAGCTCCTCTGCGTAAGGATCCCGCTTCAAATGCGCATAGTACGCAGCACAACGGCGGAGCAAGGGGAGCGGCATGGAGATGCCGAGATCGGCCTTCATCTTCTCCATCCGGGGGATGGAAAAGGTTGAGAATCCTTGGACGGTGATCTTAAATTTCATGGTTGATTTCTCCTTGTTGGTCCTTTGGAGGCGCGATCCTCCCGATGCAGGCATCTCCGTTGTAGTCGGTGATGCAAACGGGGAGGAGCTTTCCTTGCAGGGGGGATTCGGACGGACAATGCACCTCGATAAAATGAGCGGTATGTCCGTGCGAGAAGCCTTTTTCGTCGGTTTCAAACAAGACTTCAAAGGTGTGTCCTACCATGCTTGCCAGGATCTCCCTCCGCATCCTTGCGGCGCAGTCGGAGAGCAGAGCAACGCGACGCTTTTTCTCAGCTGCTGCGATTTGTCCCGGCATGGTTGCGGCAGGAGTGCCGTTGCGCCCCGAATAGGGGAAGACGTGAATCATCAGAAATCCAGCCTCCTGCGCGAGGGAAACGGAGTCCTGAAAATCCTGCTCGGTTTCTCCGGGGAAGCCTACGATCATATCCGTGGTAAGCTGTACGTCCGGCATGGCACGGCGTAAGCGTTCCATGCCCTCCAAAGCCATTTTGTGATTGTATTTTCGCTTCATCAGAGCTAGGATCCGATCCGATCCGCTTTGCATGGAGATGTGAAAATGATGCGCAAGAGAGGATAGACGGGCGATCCGATCCACAAAATCCTGCTTCATCAGGGAGGGGTCAAGGGAGCCGAGGCGTACGCGACCAATGCCCGGGATGCGGTCGATCTCCTCCAGAAGATCTGCCAGGGAGTAACGGTCGAGGTCCCGCCCGTAGGAGGCTGTTTCGATCCCGGTGAGAACCACCTCGCGGCATCCTGCATCACACAGAGCGCGAACCTCTGCGATCACCTCCTGTGGAGGCTTGGACCGCACCTTGCCGCGCGCGGTGGGAATGATGCAATAGGAGCAGTGATTCTCACATCCGTCCTCGATTTTCACGTAGGCACGGGTCCTATCAAAGTGCTTGATGCACATTGGTTCAAAGCCCTTCTCATCGGGGGCATCCACCGATATCTTCGCTTTCTCCGGCTTCTTGCCCAACTCCGTCAGACGAATGGCCTCCTGAACGATCGAGAGCTTCTCTGAATTTCCGCAAACGAAATCCACGCCCGCAATCGCGGCAACTGCCGAGGGCTGGGTTTGGGAAAGGCATCCGGTTACCAGAACGTATGCGAGGGGATTTTGATGGATGGCGCGCCGAATAAACTGCTTAGCCTTGCGATCGGATTCCGCAGTGACGGTGCAGGTGTTGATGATGTAGATATCACACGGGAGAGAGGGGGATTGTACCGAGAATCCCTGTGCCGAAAAGGCCTCTGCGAGTGCCTCGGATTCGTATTGATTGACTTTGCAACCCAAAGTATAGATGCCAACGGTTTTGCCGAAATGCTTCATAGGGCCTCCTTGCGACGGTGTTGGTTTTATTTTACCATGGAATCTGAAAAAAGTAAATGACTTGCTTCAAAAATAATCATGAATTTTACAAAATTCACTTGAAAATCGACTAAAACCGTTGTATAATATCCGTAGCACGAAAAAATCGAGAAGGAGATTTTACCGATGAGCAATCTGCATATTCTGGATCATCCCTTAATTACCCATAAGCTCTCCATTATGAGAAACAAGAAGACAGGCTCCAAGGACTTCCGTGAGCTGCTGGAGGAGATCGCTATGCTGATGGGCTATGAGCTGACGCGCGATCTTCCGCTTGGCGAGGTAACGATCGAAACGCCCTTGACCAAAATGAAGGCCAAGATGATTTCCGGGAAAAAGCTGGCCATCGTTCCCATTCTGCGTGCAGGACTTGGCATGGTGGATGGGCTTTTGCGCCTGATTCCCGTTGCAAAGGTTGGACATATCGGACTTTACCGCGATGAAAAAACGCATGAGCCTGTGGAATACTATTGCAAGCTCCCGCCGGACATTCAGGATCGCATCGTCATCCTTGTAGATCCGATGCTGGCAACGGGAGGTTCTGCAGCAGACGCGATCTCCATGCTGAAAAAACGGGGATGCAAGCAGATCCGTTTTCTTTGTCTGGTATCCTCTCCGGAGGGCGTTAAGCGCCTTCAGGATGCTCATCCCGATGTGGATATCTATACCGCTGCGCTTGATGAATGCTTGAATGAGCATGCCTACATCCTTCCCGGTCTCGGCGATGCCGGTGACCGCATTTTCGGAACGCTCTAAAACAGTAAGGAGAATGGGACTGCCGCACCGAACGGTCGGCAGTTCCCATTGTTAATATATGAGATCAATTACCGTAGGACGCAACGATGCCGGACAGCGCTTGGATAAATTTTTGTCCAAGGCAGTAAAGGGACTGCCCATGTCGTTGATGTACAAGTACATTCGAACCAAGAAGATCAAGGTCAACCGCGCCCGCACGCAGCAGAGCTATATGCTTTGCCAGGGGGACGAGATCCAGCTCTTCATCCGGGAGGAGTTCTTTGCTTCTCCTGAATCGGATCAGGCTGCCTTGTTCCGCATTCAACCGAAGATCAACATTCTGTATGAGGACGAAAACATCCTTCTGCTCAATAAGCGTCCCGGTGTACTGGTTCATGAGGACAGCGACGCAGGAGAGAACACTCTGATCATGCACGTCAAGGCATATCTCGCGCAAAAGGGAGATTACGACCCGGAGTCGGAGCAATCCTTTGCTCCCGCTCTCTGCAATCGCATTGACCGAAACACGGGCGGGATCGTGATTGCCGCAAAGAACGCAGAGGCGCTTCGCATTATGAACGAGAAAATCCGACAGGATGAGGTGCGCAAATTCTATCTTTGTGCCGTTCACGGATGTCCAAAGGCAAGAGAGGCAACCCTGCATGGATGGCTGCGCAAGGACAGTGAGAGAAATCTCGTGGAGATCTCCGATCAACGCCGCACAGGCTTCAAGGAGATCATTACAAAATACCGTGTTCTGCGTGAGCGCAACGGCAAATCCCTCCTGGAGGTGGAGCTGGTAACGGGAAGGACCCATCAGATCCGTGCGCATATGGCTCATATCGGGCATCCCTTGGTCGGGGACGGAAAATACGGTATCAACCGACAGGACAGAGAAAAAGGATTCAAATATCAGGCTCTTTATGCATTCCGCTTGCAATTCGCGTTTCGCGAGGACGGCGGTGCATTGGAGTATCTGAACGGAAAACAGTTTGAACTGGATCTCGGGGAGATCTGGTTCCGAAAGGATTTTTACCCAGAAGAAAACACCTCCTCCCATGCGTGAGGAGATCAAAAAATGCAAGAGGAGGAGGGATACCGTGACGCGATCGTATCAAAGAAAGCAGCTGCTCTGGATGGCTCTGGGAGGAGCGTTGACAGGGGTGACACTTGTTCTTCCGCAGCTGGGCTTTTTACAGTGGCTGACCATGATCCCCATGATGATCGGAATCTACCGGCTTGGGGAAGATTCCACGCTTTCCGCTCGCCGCATGTACGGCTACGGATTTCTGACGGTTCTTGCGTACTATCTTGTGATCTACCATTGGTTTTTCAATCTTTATCCGTTGGACTTTGCAGGCCTTAGCAATGCTTCCTCGATCGGCGTGGTTCTTGCGGGATGGATTGGGCTTTCGCTCTTGCAGGCGATTTTGGGAGGATTGGTGTTCCTTTTTTACCGCCTGCTGGGACAAACGGGAATCTATGAGCGCCATCCGCTCGTACGGCCGTTCGCTTTTGCCGCACTCTGGACCTTGTTTGAATGGTCCTCCACAGTCGGATGGACCGGTGTTCCTTGGGGAAGGCTTTGTCTTGGACAAATCGAGTGTCTGCCGATCCTTCAAGGTGCATCCCTTCTTGGCTCCTATTTTGTCAGCTTCATGATCCTCTTGGTCAACGGACTTTTGGCGTATGCCGTACTCTACCGTGCCCGTGCCACCTTATGCGGCACGCTGGCAATCGCAAGTGTAGGTTCTATGTTGGTTTTTGGAGCGGTTCGCCTTTCTATCCCGGAGAAGGAGGAGTCCATCCAAGTCGCTGTGATTCAAGGGAACATCGACTCTCATGAGAAATGGGATTCTTCTACCGGCGCAAAAACCAAGGAGATTCACGCAAGGCTGACAAGAGCGGCGGCGCAGGAGGGAGCGGAGATCATCGTTTGGTCCGAAACCGCGATCCCATATCCTCTGAATCAGAATCAGGCTTACCAAACGTATCTTTCTGAGTTGGCCGTTGAATGTGAGGTCACCCTTCTTGTAGGTGCCATTTGTAAGACGGACGGAAAGGAATACAATGCCATCTACCAGGTTGACCCGGATGGCCGAATCCACGAGGAGATCTATGCAAAAAGACATCTGGTCCCTTTTGGGGAATACGTTCCGATGCGCTCGCTCTTTACGATTTTTCTTCCTTTCCTGACCGAGATCTCCATGCTGGAGGAGGATCTGACGGCGGGAACGGATTCCAATCTTTTTTCCGTGGGAGAAAGCAAGATTGGCGGATTGATCTGCTTTGATTCGATTTACGAGCTTCTGGCCCTGGATGCCGCACGGGACGGCGCAGACCTGATCGCGCTTGGAACGAACGATTCCTGGTTCCGGGATTCGGCAGCCGTCTATATGCACTTTTCGCAGGCGCGCCTGCGCGCGATCGAAACGGGGCTCCCGGTAGCGCGTGCCGCCAACACTGGAATTTCCGGATTGATCACAAAGCGAGGCGAGGTCGTGGACTTCCTTCCGCCACTCACCGAAGGGTACCTTGCGGGATCCCTTTCCGCGAAGGGGGCAGGGACTCTTTACACCGCCGTAGGAAATTTGTTCGTTTGGCTCTGTGCAGCCTTTTATCTGCTTCTTTTGTTCATCGGCTTTTCGACACGCAAGAGAACAATCGCGCACAACTATAAATATTTCTAATAATTGTTTGAATTTCTTTATCCGAAAAACGGGATTTTCTGTTGACAAGAGAAGAAAGTTTTGCTATAATGTAAAAAATATATCGGGCAAGGAGATGAAGCTATGAACTTCAATGAAAAATTTCTGAAAGAAGGTCTGACCTTTGACGATGTTTTGCTGATTCCCGCAAAAAGCGAGGTACTTCCCGCGGACATCAGCCTCAAAACGCGCCTGACCAACCGCATCACCCTTAACATTCCCTTGATGAGCTCGGCAATGGATACCGTTACCGAGGCCGAAATGGCGATTGCCATGGCACGTGAGGGCGGTGTCGGAACGATTCATAAGAACATGAGTATCGACCGCCAGGCGGAAATGGTTGACCGCGTAAAGAGAAGCGAAAACGGTGTCATTACCAATCCGATCTTCCTGCACCCGGATAGCTATGTATATGAGGCGGAAAACCTCATGCACAAGTTCCGCATCTCCGGTGTTCCGATCTGTGACGAGAACAAGAAGCTGGTCGGTATCATTACCAACCGCGATATGCGCTTCATGGTTGATTTCAACGTAAAGATCAGCGAGGTCATGACGAAGGAGAACCTTGTCACGGCTCCCGAGGGAACCGATCTGGTTCAGGCGCAGGAGATCCTGCGTCACCACCGCATCGAGAAGCTCCCGATCGTGGACAAGAAGGGCATCCTTCGCGGACTCATCACCATCAAGGATATTGAAAAGGCAACCAAGTATCCCAACTCCGCAAAGGATTCCAACGGACGTTTGCTTTGCGGTGCGGCGATCGGTGTAACGAAGGACGTGGTTGACCGCGCAGGTGCTTTGCTCGACGCAGGCGTGGACTTCCTCCTGCTCGATTCCGCGCACGGACATTCTGCCAACATTATCCGCAGCCTTTCTGCTGTCAAGGAGGCCTATCCCGAAGCGCAGATCGTTGCGGGCAACATCGCCACGGCCGCTGCAGCACACGATCTGATCGCCGCAGGTGCGGATGCCATCAAGGTTGGTATCGGCCCCGGTTCGATTTGTACCACCCGTATCGTTGCGGGTATCGGCGTACCCCAGATCACCGCGATCTATGACGCTGCCGAGGAGGCTGCAAAGTATAACATTCCCGTGATTGCCGACGGCGGTATCAAGTATTCCGGCGATATGACCAAGGCGATTGCCGCAGGCGCGAACGTCATCATGATCGGCTCGCTTCTGGCCGGCTGCCATGAAAGCCCCGGAGAAGAGGAGCTTTACCAGGGCAGACGCTTCAAGGTCTACCGCGGCATGGGCTCCATCGCTGCGATGGAGAACGGCTCCAAGGACCGTTACTTCCAGGAGAACAACAAGAAGCTGGTTCCCGAGGGAGTCGAGGGCCGCGTTCCTTACAAGGGGAGCGTTGCTGACACAGTTTATCAGCTGATGGGAGGTCTTCGTTCGGGTATGGGTTACTGCGGCGCACCCGACATTGAAACCTTGAAGGCAACGGGTCAGTTCGTGCGCATCACCGGTGCAGGTCTGC
>JAFOGE010000182.1 GCA_017386965.1 Clostridia bacterium | reverse complement strand
GGATCTGGATACCGTCCTCCTTGGCGGTTTCCTGACCCCTTCCCTTTCGGGTAACGGTATAAGAGGAAAGATGTGCACTCTGTCCCTCAAGCAGATCGGTAATACCGATCCCGAAGGCCAAGGAGCATTTGTGAATGAAGGTAAAGGGAAAATCCAGCTCCCCCGCCTCATACCGGCAATATTCCTCGACCGAAACCTCGGTCTTTTGCGCCATTTCGCTCTCGGTCATACCAAAGATCTCGCGCATCTCGCGAATTCTTTGCGCAACCTCCATCAATTTGCCGGATTGTCCTGCTGCCATGTCCGTATCCTCCTTTGGGAAAAGAATTGAACCTTGAAAAACGAAAAACAGCCGTCTCAAGGTGTTTTTGCCTTTGAGACGGCTGTGAAGCTTCACATCCGCGGTACCACTCAAATTGCAGTGCCTGCACTGCCACTCTCGGAATCCAACAATTCCTATGCTTTTACGCAGCCATACGGGAAGCGCCTACTGACTCTCGCGTTCGGACTTCCAACTCGGAAGGGATGGGTCTTGAGAAGCTTGCCATCGGTTTTCACCAGCCACCGACTCTCTGCAGACATGGGCATCTCGACCGTCTTCGTCATCGTTTTTTTCAATTATAGCACACGCATCTCGCTTTGTCAACTCTTTTTTTCTCACCTATTCACCAAAATATCGGAGGATGAGAGATGGAATTTTGTCAAAGCATCCAATGTCAAGAGCCCGACTCCGAAAGGTGAGCGTAGCGAAAAGCAAGGCACGCGGCCTCAAACGCGCTCGACTCGGTTTGAAGCCGCTTCATGCCCGCGCTCTGCCCGTAGAGCGTAACGCGATCTCCGCGAACAAAATTGAGGCTTTCCCCATCGGGCTGATAATCCCAGAGCAGGATCAAAACGGGAATTTCTCCCACGGTAATGCGTGCCGTATAGAATTTCTCGCGCCCCTGAAGGTCTTCAATCGCATAATGGACGTCCAGAATTTCGGCGTCAAAGGAAAGGAAATCTCCTTCGCATCCCCAGGGATCGCGGTAGAAGGCAGAGGGCTCAACCGTTTCACAGGCCGCTACGTATTCCTCGCGCGAAAGCGAGAGATCCACCGGAGCATCCTGCCTTCCAATACCGAGAAGGGTGATCCCCAAAAAGGCCAGATACGGCAGGACCGCAAGCAGAACTGCCCCCGCTGTAACGGCGATCTTCCATTTCTTCTTCCAATTTCCCATCCACATCAGGATCATACCGATCAAGGGCTGGACAACGAGCATGATGAGGATAAAGGGCGTGCTGAGATACCATGGGACAAAGGTCACTCGGCCCGACCCGCGGCTATAAGGGTCGCGCACGGGCTTTTTGTTGCGCGCGCGGTTGCCTGCACGCATCTCGGGCGGACATTCCTTTCCGCAGAGCGGACAGTGCAGCTGCGCAAAGTAGGTTTCACAGTCCGGGCATTTATTCAGATCCGGATAATCGTTTGGCGGATCTCCTCCAAAGAATTGCAAGGAAAGCTTCATGGTCCTCTCCCTTCAAAGTATATATTCCATCTTCATTATACAACGAAGCCCCCTGCTCTGTCAAGGCTTTTCCGGATCCTTCGGGGACGGCTCCCAAAAAGAGAACGGCGGAGCGAAAGCGCTCCGCCGTTCCTCGGCCAATCTTACTTTTTCTTCACGGCAAGGCCGCACCAGCCGTTGTCCTCCAGCTTCTCCACGATGCAAAAGCCGTTTTTCTCAAAGCATTCGATGACGTCCTCGCTCCGCTCGGCAATGATGCCGGAGGCCAGAAGAACGGTATTTTCGTGCATCAGCTCACCCACGTCGGGTGTCATGCGGATGATGATGTCGGCCACGATGTTGGCGCAGATGAGATCGTAGGGACGGCTTCTGTCCACGTGGCGCAAGAGATCCGACGTATCGCAGTGAATGTTCGTAAGTCCGCTGTCCTTGACGTTCTCGCGCGCTACGCGAACGGCCATGGGATCAATGTCGTAGGCAAAGCACTCCCCTGC
>JAFOGE010000181.1 GCA_017386965.1 Clostridia bacterium | reverse complement strand
GGTGATGTCCAGAATGCGAGCAGCATCCTCAACTCTCTTCTTGATCTGCTCCTTCGGAACCTTGCTCAGCTTCAGACCGAACGCCATGTTCTCATACACGGACATGTGAGGATACAGAGCGTAGTTCTGGAATACCATCGCGATCTTACGGTCCTTCGGTGCAACGTCGTTTACAAGACGGTCGCCGATGAAAAGCTCACCCTCGGAGATCTCCTCCAGGCCTGCGATCATACGAAGTGTGGTGGACTTACCGCAACCGGAAGGTCCGACCAAAACCAAAAACTCCTTATCCTTGATCTCTAAGTTGAAATCGGACACCGCAGTAACGCCGCCCGGATACTTCTTGTAGATGTGTCTGAGGGATAAACTTGCCATAATTTGTGATCCTCCTGAAAATCCCCTTCTTGGGGGTATAATTTAACATATATATTGTACCAAAAAATACTCGAAAATGGAAGAGGTTATTTCCCCAAAAATGCATGCAAAATATTGTGCATTATGCACAAATATTTTTTGTGCCGACTCGATTTTGATCTGCTTTTTGGGATTTAATCGTTAATATATTAAAATTACGCCTTGGATTTCGCCTTCATCGTCAAAGAAATCCGCTTTTTCGGAACGTCCACGCTCAGGACACGGACCTTGACGATATCTCCGACCTTGACCACGTCGGAGGGATGCTTAACAAAGCGATCGGAAAGCTGAGAAATGTGAACCAAGCCATCCTGGTGAACGCCGATATCTACAAACGCACCAAAGTCGATCACGTTTCGCACGGTTCCCGTCAGCTCCATATCGGGCTTGAGATCCTCCAAGCTGAGAATATCATCACGGAGCACGGGAGGCGGCAGCGTGTCGCGGATATCGCGTCCGGGCTTTTCCAGCTCAGAGAGGATATCCTTCAGGGTAGGCTCACCGATCTCAAGCTTTGCCGCAACTGCGGAATAGCCGGCTCCCTTGACCTTTGTGCCAAGATCCTGCAGCTTCCCTTCCACAACGTCCTCTCTCGTATAGCCGAACATCGCCAAAAGATCCGCGGCGGCGCGATAGGACTCGGGATGGACTCCGGTGTTATCAAAAATTTCCTTTCCGCCGGGCACACGCAAAAATCCTGCCGCCTGCTCAAACGCCTTTGCTCCGATGCGCGGAACCTTGAGAAGCTGGGCGCGGGAAGCGAACTCTCCGTTTTCCTCACGGTACTTTACAATGTTCTTCGCGGAGGTGATATTGATTCCCGAGATATAGGAAAGCAAGGAATAGGAAGCCGTATTGATATCGACACCAACGGCGTTCACGCAATCCTCAACCACTCCTCCCAGAGCCTCATCCAAGCGTGCCTGCTTCATATCGTGCTGATACTGACCCACACCGATTCCCTTGGGGTCGATCTTGATCAGCTCTGCCAGCGGATCCTGCAAGCGTCTTGCAATCGATACCGCGCTTCTCTGCATAACGTCAAACTCCGGGAATTCCTCGGCCGCCAGCTTGGACGCAGAGTAAATGGATGCGCCGGCCTCGCTGACGACGATATACTTGACGTTCTCGGGAATCTCCTTCAGCAGTCCCGCAATAAAGATCTCGCTCTCCTTGGAGGCGGTTCCGTTTCCAATCGCGATCACGTCCACGTGATGTCTTGTGATCAGACGCTTGAGGATGGATTTGCTCTTCTCGATCTCCTCGCGGGGCTTTACGGGATAGATCACGGCGGTATCAACCACCTTTCCGGTCTTATCCACCACCGCCAGCTTGCATCCGTGCGCATAGCCCGGATCAAAGCCGAGAACCGTCTTTCCCTTCAAGGGAGATTGCATCAGAAGGTGGCTGAGATTGTCGGCAAAGACCTTGATCGCGCCTTCGCTTGCATTGTCAAAAATATCGTTGCGGATCTCACGCTCGATCGAGGGAGCGATTAAGCGGTCATAGCTATCCATAACTGCAGCGGACACGTATTTTTCCGCAGGGCTTCCGTTATTCAACAGTGTTTGCGAGAAAAGATAATTGAGGACGATCTCGGTAGCAACCGTAACACTGACCTTCAGGTACTCCTCTTTTTCGCCGCGATTGATCGCGAGGACGCGGTGCGGAAGCACCTTCTTAAGCGGTTCGCTGTAAGCGTAATACTGCGCATAGACAGAATCCTCATCCTTTGCCTGCTTGGTGGAAAGCAAGCCGAACTCAAAGGTCAAGCGGCGAAGCTCCTTACGGAACTCAGCATTATCCGAAACCTCCTCGGCAATGATATCCTTGGCGCCTTGAATGGCTTCCTCCACACTGGCAACGCCCTTCTCCTGGCTGATAAAGGACTCGGCAATCACCTCGATCGCAGGATCGTAGGAGGGCTCCTGTGCGTAGATCCGCGCTGCAAGCTCCTCCAGCCCCTTCTCTCTTGCAACCGAAGCGCGTGTCTTGCGGTGAGGACGGAAGGGACGGTAAATATCGTCCACCTCGGTAATGGTCTGCGCCGCGTCGATCGCGGCCTGGATCTCGGGAGTCATCTTCTCCTGCGCGGTGATCAGATCAGACACCTCCTGCTTGCGCTTTTCGATATTGCGGAGGAAGTTCAGTCTGTCATTCAAATCACGAAGAACGTTGTCGTCAAGGCTGCCGGTGACCTCCTTGCGATAACGGGCAATGAAAGGGATGGTGTTCCCCTCGTCAATCAATGCAACGGTCTTTTCGACCTGATCAAGCTTCAGATGAAACTCTTGGGCAATCTTCTCGAGAATGTTCATGAACGGTAAATGATCCTTTCTTTTATGGGTTCTTTTCAACTGTATGGGCTTCTCGACGCAGAGCTTCGATCTCCTCCTGCGACAACGGACGCCAAGTGCCTCTTGTCAGAGAAGGATCCAGTGTCAGCGGGCCGAAGGAAATACGTTCGAGCGAGGTGATCTGATTATGCACTGCCTGCATCATCAGCTTGATCTGATGATATTTTCCTTCGACGATCGTGATTTGTCCCGCTTTCGGGTTTGAAAGAGAAACCTTACACGGCTTCGTCACATATCCGCCGATATCTACACCGGCCTCCAAGGCAGAAATATCCGCATTTGAGAGCGGAAACTTGACGGAAAAGGCATACGTCTTTGCAACGTGGCTTTTGGGAGCAAGAAGACGGTGCGAAAGCACTCCGTCGTTCGTCAAAAGCATCAATCCAAGGGTGTGCTTATCCAATCGACCGCACGGAAAGATCCCCTGCCGGCGATACTCCTCCGGAAACAGCTCGGTTACCGTTGGATCCTTCCCGTCCTCCGTCGCACTGACGTAGCCGTCCGGCTTATTGAGCATCAGATAGAGAAATTTTTGGTAGAGGACACGCTCACCGCAATATACGATCTCATCCTTCTCGGGATCCACCTTCCAATCCGGCTTCAATGCAGGGATCCCATTGACCTGGATCTTCCCTGCTCGCGCGGCGCGCGAGGCTTCGCTTCGGGTGGCAAGACCACATTCCGAAAGCAGCTTATCCAATCGCATCGGGACTCCTCCTTACAAAAACATATCTATATTATTATATCACCTTTCACCTGATCTGTCAAGAAAAATATGCGCCCGCATCGCAAAGAAGCGAAGTGCGGGCGCAAAAAGCAAAAAAAATGTAAAAGGTCAGAGCACCTCGATCTCGGTGACGGTCAAAACGCCGTCCGCAACGCAAAACCGAACGTCGAAATGCATGAAATTGAAGCCGTATTCCCGGGTTGGATCATTCTGATATCCCGGACGCGGATCTCCTCGCAGGGCTGCGATCAGCCCCTGCAGGCGATCCTCCGGAATCATAGCGGCCAGCTCCTGCGGAAAAATCACCTGCAACCGATCTCCTGCCGTGTTTTCGGCAAAGCCGGCACTCGCATCGGGATGGCAATCGGAAAGCGGAAGATATGGCTTGATATCATAGATCGGCGTTCCGTCCATCAGATCCGCACCGGAAACGCGCAACACCGTTCCTCTGTGATCAAACAGAATCTCCTCCAGACGCACGCAGGACAATCCGATCGGATTCGGACGAAAGGGCGAACGAGTTGCAAAAACACCCATTCGCTTTTTTCCGCCAAGGCGCGGCGGAGTCACGGCGGCGGACCATCCCTCTCGCTCCGACTCGGAAAAATTCCAAATCAGCCAAATGTGAGAAAAGCCCTCCAATCCGCGCACGGCGGCAGGATCCCGATAAGCCGGCTCCATAACGATCTCGGCCTTCAGCTCCTCTACCAATCCACTCTGGCGCGGAATGCCGAATTTGGTTGGAAAATCCGTATGGATCCGCGCGATGACGTCAAAGTGATGCTGCATAGCAGATCAAAGCAATTTGCTGCGCAGCTCGTCAGGCGCGCAAGCACTCAAATAAGCAGGCGGAACGTCCAAAACCGTTTTGCATCCGGTCTGTCCCTCACAGCTCATGCGAAAAGCCGCACGTGCATAAGCAACCAGAACCGATGCCGTAAACTCGGGGTTGGAATCCAGCTTAAGGTTATATTCAACGATATGACGATTCTCACCGTTTTCACCGGTTTTTCCGCAACGGATCACCGATCCGCCATGCGGAATTCCCTTATGGTCGCGTTGAAGCTCCTCCATGGAAATAAAATGCACCGTTGTGTCATAATTTGCAAAATAGTGCGGCATCTCGCAGATCTCTCTCTCGATCCGTTCCCGATCCGCATTCTCGTCGGCCACGACAAAGCATTCACGTAAGTGCTTCTGCCGAGCAGTAAGCACCGGATCCTCTCCTGCGCGAACTGCACGAAGAGCCTCCTCTACAGGGATCGTGTATTGCTTTGCATCCAGGACGCCCTCAATGCGCCGAATTGCGTCAGAATGCCCTTGGCTGACCCCCTTGCCCCAGAAGGTATAATCGGTTCCCTCGGGAAGAATGGCGGCTGCATAAAGGCGGTTGAGGGAGAAGAGTCCGGGATCCCAGCCAACCGAAATCAGAGCCACCTTGCCGCCGTTTTTTGCTTCGGAATCCACGTTGGCAAAATGCTCCGGAATACGCGCGTGCGTGTCGAAGCTGTCCACTACGTTAAAGAGCCTTGCAAGCATAGGAGTCTGCACGGGCAGATCCTTGGCACTGCCGCCGCAAAGAATCATGACATCGATGCTCTCTGTCATCCGTTCCACCGAATCTGCCGAAAGCACGGGAGCCCCTCCTATGGTCTGCACCGAGGCCGGGTCCCTTCTGGTGAAAATAGCAACCAATTCCATATCTTGATTTTGCCGAATGGCGCATTCCACGCCACGGCCAAGATTTCCATATCCAAATATGCCGATTCGTATGCCCATTGTGTGACCACCCTTTCAAGATGCATCCTCGCATCGTCGGTGTTAATTATAGCATAATGCCTATGCATTTTCAATACTTTTCTTGCAAAAAATCCAGCGTTTTTTCAAAGAAAAAGAAAGAGGCACCGGGCGCACGCAAGGACGTGGCAGTACCTCTAAAATTCTTTCAGCAGCTGCTCCAGGGATTGGAGCTTTTCGTTTGCATAGCGGTAAGCCCCCTTGAAATCCTCGGTTTCCCGGCAAGCAATCTCCAATTCGCAAAGAGCCGTATAAAGCTCTACCTCCCGCAAGGGGGTTGCGGCATGCAGCAGGTGCAGCAACGCTTCCTTAGCATCCGAATATTCTCTTCGCTCCATCATACAACGAATACGCACGTGATGGGAGAAAAAGGAGCTCCCTTCTTGTGCGGCAAGATAACGCTCCGCAACTTGAAGATCCCCTTGATCCAGGGCCTCCAGGGCATCAACATACGCAGCAAAGGGCGAATTCCATACCAGGTCAGAGGCTCCGTCCTCATCCAAATAATCGGAATACAACGTAGGAGAGATCCGCTCCATATAGCGAAAATACACCTTTGCCACAGACTTGATATGTGCAGTGGAATACATGGTCTTTTCTGCATAAGAGAGCGCCTCATCAAAAAAGCGGCATGCTGAGCGAAGCCTACCCTCGAGGAATTCCTCCTCTGCGATACCAATATCGCAGTTCGCGAGCAGTAAGCTGATCTCATCATCCGCTTTTGGACAAGCGGACACACAAAGATTGCGGCATCCCCGAAGATCTCCCGCCATGTATGCGCGCTTGATATTAGAAAAGCTGTTCATCTTACGGTAGATCGCTTCATCGCCCTCCTCTGCGAGCAGAAAGCCCGCCGGCACATTGAGCCTGCCGGCAATATAGAGGACGGTAGAAAGCGAAGGCATGGCAGATCCGTTCTCAATGCAGCTCAGCATATTCCGAGTGATCTGCGAGCCGGCCAGCTCTGCTTGCGTCATCAGCTTAGCCACACGCAGCTCTCGGATTTTTTGACCGATATTCATGAGAACGAATCTTCCTTCCTTATATCAAACGTATAGACTCCCGGAATCTTACTCCGCAGCCTCAACAGCTACCTCAGCAGCCTCAACCTCTACCACAGGAGCTTCTGCCTCTGCCTCGACAACCTCTGCCTCAGCCTCAGCAGCCGCAACGGCCTCCTTATAGGACTCCACGGTTGCAGCGACCTTTTCCTTGGCGATGGCATATGTATTCTGTACACCGACCTTGATCTTGTCATACGCCTTCTTGGGAAGCTGCTTTGCCGTAGAAGCGGCAGCACTGATCTTTGCGGAGATGGTCTTGCAATCCTTAATGAATGCATCAAAACGGCCGGCAAGCGTCTTGGAGTAAATGAACTGGTCGAGCAGCGCATAGAGTCTGTCCATGTTTGCGTCTACCACACCTGCGATACGGTCAGCCGTTTCCGCATAGATTCCCTCTGCGGTGCAACGTGCCTGATCCATACGGATCTCGTACTCGCGCTGAGCCTTCTCCTCAATGGCCTTTGCCTTGGCAACGGCAGGAGCCAGAAGGTTGTTATAGTCGCCGTCCATCTTCTTCATCAGCTTGTCATAAAGCTCAAGCTTTTCCTCAACGGACTCGTCATCTCCGGTGATTTTGGTCAGTCTTGCCTCAAGCTCGACAACGCGCTGCTGCAAGGTAGCAAGGGCAAGCGCTCTTTCCTGCAGCTTAGCTTCCGCATCCTGCACGAACTGGTTTACCTCAGCCTTGTCATAGCCGTTTATCTTGTTTTTGAACTGAACTGTAATCTCTGCCATGATATAAACCTCCGAATTTCCAAGGGTAGGATTCGTTTGTTGACAAATCCTCCATTTCTACTCCTTTATCATATCATACTTTTTTGAGAAAAGCAACTGTTTTTTTCAGATTTATGAAAAATATTTTATTGAAGCCTTCGATTTTGATCTTTTTTCCAAAACAGCGATATAAAAAAAGCGGGATGCCGCAGGGAGATTTGGCTCCTGCGGCATCCAAAAAGCTTTTATTCGTTTGAATCAATTCTCATCCTCAAAGTTGATCTTGATCTGATTTGCAAGCTCCTTGCGGTGCTTCTCCACCAGAGTCTGGATTCTCTTCACGGGATTGAGCAGCGTACTGATCGTTGCATCGTTATTCAGAGTATCAATCAGATAGGCAACATACTTGCACATATTGACCTCGACGAACCAGGGCTTGCTTGCAAGCTCGGGACGGCGATAGACCAGGTTGGTGGACAGAACCTTATCAAAGATTCCCTCCTTGAAGCCCTGATCGAACTTCTCGCATCCGTCTGTGAAAAGCCCAAAGGTAGCAAAGCAGAACACGCGCTCGGCCCCCTTCTCCTTGAGCTGCCGGCAAACGTCCAGCATGGATTCGCCGGAGGAGATCATATCGTCCACGATAATAACGTCCTTGCCGTGCAGATCCTGTCCCAGATACTCGTGTGCCTCAATGGGATTGCGGCCGTTGATGACGATGGAGTAATTTCTTCTCTTATAGAACATACCGATATCCAGGCCAAGCACGGAGCTGTAATACATACACCGCGCCATCGCACCCTCATCGGGAGAAATGATGGCCATGTGATCCTTGTCGATCTGCACATCGGGAACGGCGCGCACCAAGGCCTTGATCATCTGATAGGTGGGACGAACGTTATCAAATCCCGCAAGCGGAATGGCATTGGAAATGCGGGAATCATGCGCGTCGAAGGTCAGAATGTTGGAAACGCCCATGGAAACCAGCTCCTGGAGCATCAGCGCGCAGTCCAGAGATTCTCTGCTGGATTTCTTGTGCTGACGGCCCTCGTAAAGCATCGGCATGATTACGGTCAGACGTCTTGCCTTTCCGCCGATAGCGGCGATGACGCGCTTCAGATCCGCATAGTGATCGTCAGGACTCATCGGGACGTTCATGCCATACATCTTGTAGGTCACGCCGTAATTGAAGACGTCACAAATGATATAGACGTCCTTCGCACGTGCCGACTCATGCAAAATACCCTTTGCCTCACCGGAACTGAAGCGAGGACAGTCGGCCGAAAGGATAAAGGTATCCTCGTCTGCACTGCTATGTCTGCGCCAATCCTTGAGATAGCTGTCTACGTTTGCTGCGAACTGCTCGCAGCCGCGCATTGCGATTACCGCAAGCTCACCGCTCTGTTTTCCCTTCATAATAGGTTTCTCCTTTGTTTTTCAATATATCCCCAATTCCCGGCAAACGCGATCCGTCCGCCGACCTGACAGGTAATTTTTCGTCAGTTGAGCGTGCAAAAACGTGCGTACGCCTCATCCCAGATCGAGCGATCCGCGGTGGGCTCATATTCTTTTACTTCAAAGGAAGCGGCGATGATCTCTCTTGCCTGCTTCAGATCGGCTACTGCGCCGGCGGCGATCGCCTGCATCATCAGATTTCCGATTGCGGTTGCCTCCTCCGGTCCTGCAAGAACGCGGATGCCGCAAGCATCGGCCGTCATCTGCGAGAGGAAGCGGTCCTTGGTTCCGCCTCCGACGACATGGATCACCTTTGCAGATCTTCCCGTCGCCTTTTGGATCGACTCTACGGTATAGCGGTACTTCAACGCAAGGCTCTCGTAGATGCAACGGATAACCTCACCCACACTCTCAGGCACAGGCTGTCCCGTGCGGCGGCAGAACTCGCGCACACGCTCGGGCATATTGCCGGGAGTTGCAAAGGAGGCGTCGTCGGGATCGATCAGACTGCGGAAGGGGGTGCATTCCTTTGCCCACGCCTCCATCTGTGCGAAGCTGTAATCCTTTCCCTCGCGCTTCCATTGGCGTCTGGACTCCTGGATCAGCCAGAGGCCCATGATGTTTTTGAGGTAGCGGATGGTTCCCATCGCACCGCCCTCGTTGGTAAAATTCAGTTGTCTTGAGGTTTCGCTCAAAAGTGGTGCGGAAAGCTCAGTTCCCATCAAGGACCAGGTACCGCTGCTGATGTAAATGAAGTCCTCCTCCTGCGTCGGGACGGCAATCACGGCGCTGGCCGTATCGTGGGAGGCAACGGTGATCACGTCGGCATTGCAAGCACCGGTTTCCCCCTGCACCTGCGGCAACAGCTTGCCGACCTTGGTTCCCGGCTGCACGATCTCTCCGAAGAGCTTACGGGGAATGCCCAGCTTATCGGTAAAGTCGAATGCATATTCTCTCGTTTTCGCATTCAAAAGCGCGCCGGTGGAGAGGATGGTGTATTCATTTGCCATATTTCCGGTCAGGAAATAGTTGAGAAGGTCCGGGATATTGAGCATCCGATCCGCAAGAGAAACCAGCTCAGGATCGTCGCGCAGATCCGCGGCAAGCTGAAAGATCGTATTGAAGTTGATGTGCTGGATGCCCGCGGTCGCATAAAGGTCATCTAAGGAGAAATAGGGCTTGATGTAGTCTGCAATTCCGTCCGTGCGCACATCGCGGTAGTGCACGGGATTTGCAAGCATTTTGCCCTTCCTATCCATGAGAGCATAATCCACGCCCCAGGTGTCAATTCCGATGGAGCTGATCTCTTCACCCTCCAGCACCGCCTTGGTGATCGATTGCTTGATCTCGTGGAAGATCCGCAAAATATCCCAGTGCATTCTTCCGTTCAGGATTACGGTATCGTTGGAAAAGCGATGATTCTCACGCAAGGTAAGCTTTTTGCCATCGAATTCGCCAATGATTCCGCGTCCGCTGGATGCACCCAGATCAATCGCCAACATTTTCAGCATCGCCATTGTCAAACCTCCAGATCTGTGATGAGTTAATAATGAAGTTATTATAGCATAGTTTCGCGCTCAATGTATGAACATTTTATGAACGATTACAAGAAATCGACAGATTTTAACAAAAAAATATTTTTTTGCATTCGCCTATTGTCATATTCAAGAAAATGTGGTAGAATGATGTATAAAAAAATGAGAAAGGAGCAAAAAGAGTGATGAATATCCGAAAGAAGTTATTGGGAACGCTTCTCTCCTTCCTTTTGCTTACCCATTTTTCCGCAGGCTACTTTCTCCCTGCTTCGGGCGCAGTCATTTCCACGGTCACGCCGACTGTGGCAATCGGACAAAACTTTATGGTCGCCTTGAATGCCTTGGGGGAGGCCTACGCATGGGGCAGTAACGCCTCCGGCAATCTCGGAAACGGTACAACCGAGAGATCCGCGCATGCGGTTAAGGTCACGATGCCGAGCGGAGTCACCTTTACCGACATTGACGCAGGTGCAAATCACGTGATCGCGCTGACGACTGACGGAACCGTCTATACCTGGGGCTCCAATGCGACCGGACAGCTTGGATATGAGGATCCGAAGGACAAGCAGACCACGCCGAAGGAGGTAGAACTCCTGAAGAATCTGTCCGTGACTGCCGTTGCCGCAGGAAACGGATTTTCGCTTGCGCTTCTGGAGGATGGAGCCGTTTATGCCTGGGGAGATAATACGTTTTTAGCGCTCGGTACGCAAACGCTTCCCGAGGGTGCCTCCTTCACCTTCCACCCGACAAAAATAGAAGCGCTTACCGGCAATTACATTACGCAGATCGTAGCCGATGATTCCTGTGCCGCTGCTATTACGGGAGCAGGAACCGTCTATTTCTGGGGCAAAAACGAAAGCTATCGCTTTGGAATGAATGGAACCGGCAATCTTCTCCCTACCGTTCACGCCTCCCTCTCTTCCTGCTCGGAGCTCGCGTTTGGCGGCTCGCACACAGTTGCGCTGCTCTCCAACAAAACCTTGAAGACAGCAGGCCTGAACGACAAAGGAGAATTTGGGATTGGTCAGGAGAGCGAACCGGACGCACCATATCCTTTCTTTAAGGAAACGCGCTTTACCACTCCCGCCATGGTATCCAAGGTCGCGGCAGGCACCAATCATACAGTCATACTCGGTACCGACGGTGTTCTCTACACCTACGGTGACAATTCGCAAGGACAGCTTGGCTACTCCGGCATGAATGTTCAATACAAGCCCAAAGCGGTCGATCTTGGTGAAAATCGGATCGCTTGCATCGACGCAGCCTACAACAATACCGCGATCGTGACAACGGATGGCAAGGTCTATACCTGGGGCGAGAGCAATGCCGACCAGCTCGGTCACAGTATCGTCAACGATACAGGCGCAACCCCGCTTGCGGTCCTTGGCCCAAACGGACAGACCGATCTTGTGCTTGGCATCGGCAGTGACGAAATCAAGCAGGACGTTGCCATCTCGGTGCAGCTCAACGTTCCCGCTCCCACCTATACCGTCATCATTCCCGAAAGCGTCCCTCTCGGAATCCTGAATCAGAAACGAGAAGAATCCGAGGACCGATACAATGCAACGGAGTTTTCCGTGCAGATCTCCAACGTGGATAACCTCTTCGGAGAAAGCAAGATCGTGATCGCGGTTCAATCGGAGGATACCGAGCAGAGCTTCCTTCTCCGCGATCTTCAGGATCCATCCTTTACCCTGCCCTTTGAGATCCTTGCGGGGACGGGTGAGAGCGCTCATGCGGTGACTCCGGGCGGCGTATTCGCACAATTCGTAGAAAACGGCTCTGCAACGGGAAGCGTTCGGGTCGATCAAAGTCTGATCACACGCGACGGAGCTTATTCGGGAAGAATCCAATTCGTCGTACGCATCGAACCGCTACAGGCGGAGGATTGAGAAAGGAGATTTGCAAAGCATGAAAAAATTACTTCTCTTTTTGCTCTCTTTGAATCTATTGTTCACCCTTTCCCTTTCCGTCTATGCAACGACAGAGGGGGCGTCCGCAGGCTCGACGACTGTGACCGCGCAAACGCAAACCATGAACCAGCCCGATTTTACTGTTACCCTCCCAAGCAGCATCTCCTCGCCTTCTGCGATCGACCGCACGCCGGATCACGTTTACCATGACATTTCCTTCTCCGTAAGCATTGAGAGCGTTCAATATCTCAACGACAAGGAGGTCCAGGTCAGCGTTGCTCCAAAAACAGGAGAATTTCAACTCTATTGCGGAGAAAATTCCATTCCCTACCACCTCTTTAAGAAAGCAACCACAGGCAACGACCTACTGCTGCAAAGCGGAGATCTGTTTGCCACCTTCAACAAGGACAGTACCGTGAAGGAGCAAGACGGTTACATCCGCATCGACTCCTACGACATCCGAAGTGCAGGTGCATACGGCGCGATCCTGACCTTTACGATCCGCACCGTTGATCGCGCGGATACGGAGGAAGGATCTTAACCGAATATAAAAAAACGAGGGCCCCCCGATCGCGTCTTGCGTCGGTCACCCTCGTTTTTTGTTCAGAGAAGAATACAGATCAGTCCGTTACTTCCCTCGTTGATGATCCGCTCCAGCGTTTCCGAAAGCTTTTGGCGGGACTCCTCCGGCATATGCTCGAGCTTTGTATGCAGCCCCTCGTTGATCAATTCGTAAAGCGATTTTCCAAACATTTTCGAGCTCCAAATGCTCTTGGGATCCTCCTCGAATTCCTTGAGCATATAGCGAACAAGATCCTCCGATTGCTGCTCCGTTCCGACCATCGGGTGGATTTCTGCCTCGATGTTTGCGCGGATCATATGTACGGATTGCGCTCCTGCACGCAGCTTAACACCGTATCCGCCTGCCTGCTTGACAATCTGCGGCTCCTCCAGGCGTAGATCCTCCACCTCCGGCATGACGATCCCGTAGCCCGTTTCTCGTACCTGTGCAAGTGCCTCGGAAATCTTATCGTAATCCTTCTTGACGCGGGACAGCTCTTGCAGCAGTGCGATCAGCTCACGTTCTCCCGCAACGTCAAATCCGGTCAGCTCTCCGATCACACCGTAATAAAGCTCCTCCTTCATATGCAAGGTCAGCTCGGCGCATCCGCTTCCCAGATCGATCCGCTCAATGGAGAGCGCACAAACGTATTCGTTCTCCTTCATTTCGGAGAATGCCCTTCGAACGTCACCGATCCGCTTGACCTGCTCCGCACAACGCTTTACCGATGCACGAACCGCGCTTGCGATGCGATGCGATGGAGGAAGCGCCGTCATCCATTTCGGCAGCTTGATTACCACCTCCGAAACCGGAAACTCCTCTAAGATCATTCCCAGAATATGATGGATGTCCTCCGCATCCAGATCCAGACAGCTGACGAGCGCCACGGGAACACCGTATGCTTCCTCCAGCTCCATGGCAAGGCGGCGAGAGGCATCGCTTTCGGGATGTGCGGAATTGAGAATGACCGCAAAGGGCTTCCCAAGCTCCCGCAGCTCCTTGACCACACGCTCCTCCGCTTCCACATAAGCCGAACGAGGAATCTCCCCAATGCTTCCGTCCGTGGTGACCACCATTCCAATGGTGGAATGCTCCGAGATAACCTTATGCGTTCCCATTTCTGCCGCCTCCGCAAAGGGAATCGGCTCCTGCCGCCAGGGGGTGCGCACCATGCGCGGTTGTCCGTCCTCGATCGCTCCCATCGCCTCGGGAATCAAGTATCCCACGCAGTCGATCATACGGACGCGCATCTCGGCATTCTCCTCCAAACGGACAGGAACTGCCTCCTCCGGAATAAATTTTGGCTCAGTCGTCATCACGGTTTTTCCGGCTGCCGATTGGGGCAGCTCATCCCGTGCGCGATCCTTAGAATACCCCTCCCCGATGTTGGGCAGAACCACGGCCTCCATAAATCGCTTGATAAAAGTAGACTTGCCGCTTCGGACCGGTCCTACGACACCCACGTAGATGTCGCCGCCTGTCCGCTCGGCAATATCCTTGTAAATTGAATGCTCAGGCATGAATAAAACCTCCCATATATCTGCGTTGCTACAGTATATGGGAGGTCGATTTGTTTTAGAACCGCGCACTTCTTCCCCATCAGATCATGGGAAGAAGACTCACGAGGAAGGCTGCGGCACAGGATGCCAGCGCCACCGTCAGAAGGGAGCGGCGGAAATAAGCAAGCAGAATGGCAACGGCCACGCCTGCGGATGCAGACCAGACGTTCCCCGTCGAATTGAAAATCGCAGGAAAGGTCATTGCAGAAAGCACGGCATAGGGGATGTAATAAAAGAAGCTTCTTGCAAAGGTCGAACGGATCTTCTTGCGGAAAAGCGTGAACGGGATCATACGGATCAAGTAGGTCGTCACGGCCATTGCAAGCAGATACCAAACGTATTCGATTCTCATTCCTCGCGCCCCCCTTCCTCATCCTTCAGTGCGGGAAGCGGCTTGAAAAACGCCATTGCCGCAGCTGCAACGACCGCACACAGAATAATGGAAAACCCTTCGGAGATAAAGCGGAGTGCGGGCAAAAAGGCCACGAGGCAGCTGAGTGCGGCGGCAAGAAAAACGGTGAGCAGAATGCCTCTGTCCCTGCGCATCGGCGGGAGGATAATGGCAATGAACATGGCAAAGATCATAATGCCAAAGGCCATCCGAACATTTTCGGGAAAGACCTGCCCGGCCAGCGCACCAAAGAGGGTTCCGAGCGTCCAGCCCAAATAAGGAGCCGTCATAAGTCCGTAGAAGTAGGAAGGGCCGACGGGACAGGGCTTCGAAACCGCCAATGCGTAGATCTCATCCGTAATACCGAAGGACATCAAAAGCCGCCGTGGGGTGCTGCAGTGGGAATCCAGCTTTTGCGTCAAGGAAATTCCCATAAGAGAGTATCTGGCGTTGATGACCAGCTGTGTCAGGATCATTTCCAGGATCGTGCCGGCCGTCATCATCACGGTTACGCCTGCCACCTGTCCGGCCGACGTCATGTTCGTCATGGAAATGAGCAGGGCCTCCAAAAAGCGTAGGCCCTGCCCCACTGCCGTGATCCCAAAGCCGAAGGAAACCAGAAAATACCCAAGTCCTACCGGAACCCCCTCCCAAAACCCGTCCGGGTAGCGGTAGGGCGATACGGATCCGCCCGTGCGGGACTCTGCTCCCCTTTTGCGGGAAGAATCAGTTTGCATAGAGCGAATCGGGATACGTGCCGTTTGCGTGAAGCTGGCGAAGCTCCTCCTCGACGGCCT
>JAFOGE010000180.1 GCA_017386965.1 Clostridia bacterium | reverse complement strand
CCGCAGAGCGCGAAATAACCTTGGGCGTTTCTCTTTTGATAACTTTTCTCTTTGCGCCTGCGGTGTCAAAGAGAAAAGTGGCTGTGGAGGCTGAAACGTAAGACGTCTATTGGTTTCGGGCGATCGATGATCGCCCCTACAAGTAGAATTTTGTGCGCCGCCGTAGTGAAATCAAAACTCTCTACTCCCGCTTTTTCTTTTGCCCATGTAGGCCCAAAAGAAAAAGCTTGGCAAAAAGAAAATGGCCGGGAGGACGTTTCGCCGTCTGCGGACGGCGACCAAGGCTGCGCGCCTTGGATGGGCGCCGCCTGGCGGCGGAGCTATGGCGTGCTCTCGCACGTCGCGTAGCCGTTTTGTGCGGCCGTTTTGCTCCTCACAACAACGAGGGTGAGTCCTCTCTGCATGGGACTCACCCTCGTTCTTTTCTTCTTTTCCTATCTGCTCGTTATGCCTGATAGACCGTTCTTCCCTTCTTAATGGTTCTGTAAACGCGGAAGCTCTCGTCCGCCAGAAGAATGTCGGCATCCTTTCCGCTCTCCAAGGAGCCGATGCGTCCGTCCTCCCCGATCGCGCGGGCGGGACGGAGGGAGGCCATGCGAACCACCGTGTGAAGCGGAAGCGAGGTATGCTCCCGTACGTTGCGAACGGCCTCGTTGAGCTTGAGAACGCTCCCTGCAATGGTCCCGTCCGAAAGACGGCACTCGATCCCCGAAAGGAAAATGGCCTGCCCTCCAAGCGTGTATTCCCCGTCCGGCATTCCGCCCGCACGGGTGCAGTCGGTCACAAGGATCAGATCCTCTCCCTTGAGCCTCTCCACAAGCGAATAAAGGCCGGGATGGACGTGGAAGGTGTCAGCGATCAGCTCAACCGATACCCCGCTTGCCAGGAGCGCCGCACCAGCCGCGCCGGGCGCGCGGTGCGTCATTGGGGACATGGCGTTAAAAAGATGTGTGGCGTGGCGGATGCCGTCCGATACAGCATCCATCGCCTGCTCAAAGGTCGCGTCGGTGTGCCCCATGGAGAGAAGGATCCCCGACTCCTTGGCAAGCCGACGGATACAAGCATGCCCCTCGTCCATCTCGGGAGCCAGCGTGATGGCCCGGAGAACGTCGGCATTTTGCAGAACGAAATCCGCATTCGGCACCTGAATGTTCTCCTGCGCCTGCGCACCCTTCTTCCTCGGGTTGATAAAGGGGCCCTCCGCGTGTACGCCGAGGATCTCGGCCCCCTCCCAGGTACGGCTCTCCTCCAAAACACTGCGAACGGCATCCAGCGAGGCACGGATCTCCTCCTCGGAAACCGTCATAGTGGTTGGCAGGAAGGAGGTAACGCCGTTTTGGACGATCCCGCGGGCCATCCTCCGAAGTCCCTCCGGGTCAGCGTCGCAGGTATCCGCGCCGAGATAGCCGTGGATGTGAAGATCCACAAGTCCCGGTGAAACGTAAAGGCCTTGCGCGTCAATGCAGTCCGCGCCCTTGGGCGGCGCATCTACAAGCCCCTCGATCCTGCCCGTTATGGGGTCAAAGGCAAGCGCCTTCCCCTCTACGGTGTCGTCCGGAAGCAGGATCCTTCCGTTGATGATGTACTGCAGGGACATCCAAATCCCTCCTTCTTTTGAGAATTCTTTTCTCCATTATAGCAAAGATCCCCCGAAAAAGCAAGCCCTTTCCTCCCCTTTGGAAAAGAAAGCTCAATTCCACCCCGGGAACGCACCTTCGTCGGAGGGCATCTGAAAAAAGCTCCGTCAGCAAACGCCAACGGAGCCATTGGAAGGGATCACTCCCGTACCGTGCGGACGGAGGAAATACCGTAATAGGAAAATGCGAGGACGTCCTCCTGCGTCAACCGCTCTCCGCAGAGCGCGATCGGAACGGCAGGGGGGCAGGAAACGCAAGGGTCTGCCAGAATGCGCCCCGCGATCCGCTCCGTCGAAATCCGCTCGGAGGGCGAGAGGGTCGCCTCACGGACGGAAAGCACCTGCTCGTGCTTGGTCGGACGGGGCGGCAAGGTCTGTATGGGCGCGCGCCGCGGAATCGACGTCAGCACGTCCCCAAGGCGCATAAGCGCCTCTCCCTCGGTCTTGACCGAGGGCATCAGAACGACGTAATCGGGATCCGAAAGCTCACATTCGATCCCCTCCCGACGCAAGTGGTCGGCCAGCTCCTCCCCTGTATATCCGTAGGGCTTGGCCGAGAGCGTCAGCTTGCAGGGCTCCTCCCCAACGAGGGAATATCCTGCCGCTGTCAGGCGGCCGCGAAGCCGCTCCAGATCCCTTTGCAGGCGGGAAAGCGCATCGGAAAAGCCCTTCTCGAGATAGGGGTTTGCCGCGTCCAGCGATTGCAGGATGAGATAGGACGGACTGGTCGATCCAAAGAGTGCCAGGGCATCCTTTGCCCTCTCCCGCAGGGATGTGGGAAGATGGGATGCCAGATGCAGATACGCGCCTCCCGTCAGCACGGGAAGCGTCTTGTGCGCCGAGCAGCAGGCCATGTCCGCGCCGAGATCCATGGGATGGCGGGAGGGCGTCAGAAAACGAAGATAGGCTCCGTGCGCGCAATCCACCAAAAGAAGAATGCCGTATCGGTGGCACACCTTGGCAAGCGCGGAAATATCCAAGAGATTTCCAAGATAGTCGGGAGAGGTGACGAAGAGCGCCGTCGGCTTCTCCTCGGCATCCGAAAGCGCGGCCTCCAAAAAGCCTGCGTCGATCGGGCAGGCGAGGTAGGACGCCTCCGCGGGAAGAAGCCACCTTATGGGCAGATCCAGCAGGGATACGGCAGACAGGAGCGCGCGGTGCGCGTTTCGCCCTGCCCAAACAAGAGGCGCGCGTCCCTGCTCCTTGGCGTGAAGGAGGGCAAGACAGAGCATGGCGCGAATGCACTGCGACGAGCCCTCGGTGGAATAATAAGTAGGGCATCCGAAGAGGCGGCTCGCGTTCTCCTCGCTCTCGCGGATGATCCCGTCGGCCTCGTAAAGACTGTCCGCACCGCGGATCTCGGTCAGGTCCAGCCGCTCGACGCCGAGCGGTCCCTCGCCCTTGTGTCCGGGCATATGCATACGGAGCGTATTTCCTTCCCCGTAGGCTCTTGCAAAATCACAGATGGGTGTTCTCATGCCTTGCCTTCGGCCTTTTTCCGTTCCATGCGGCGCGCGATCTCCACCATAATGGCACATTCCAT
>JAFOGE010000021.1 GCA_017386965.1 Clostridia bacterium | reverse complement strand
GTGCTGATTTCGCGAAACTTGTTTGGCGAACAAATGAAGGTTTTAATGTACAGCCAATGTATCGCGCTGAAGACATTAAAGATTTAAAAACAACTGATTCTCTTCCTAAAAAAGCATCCGCGAATGCCGTTCGTTGCATTCGCGGATGTTTTTACGGTATCAATTCGTCTTGTCCTTGCTCTTTTGCTTATACAGGCGGAAGAGGTCAAGATGCTCGCGCTTTTGCAGGGGAAGCGTTGCCAGAAAGAGCGACGTTCCGAGCAGGACGAGCAGGATCGCCGGGATGGGATCCATCACCCCCGTGGTTGCGTGAATGGAGATCGACATGCTCATCTGCTCCCGATAGCAATGGCGGAGCAGGAGAGGGAAGGTCGCGTAGAGCAGGGGAAGAAGCCCGCCGATGACGAAGAATGCACGGTTGGGGCAGATGAGCTGCAGGATCCGTTTTGCGCGGTTGGTCAGTCGGTCGGTCGGGATTCTTGAGAAGGCATAGACCGAGCAGATGGCCGAGGCGAATGAAAAAATACCGTGCAGGATCAGCGTTCCCCAAAAGAGGACGGTCGCGGCCGTCATGGTATAAGAGAACAGGACGGCCGAGGCAGATCCTCCGCTTTCGGAGAGCGTGGCCCGGCATTCTCTCCAGGTGTTGCCTACCATGGTAAAGAGGCTCATCGTTTCGTAGGCGACGTCCTGGTAGATAAAGTAGAGGTGGGGGATCAGTCCATAGATCACCAGAAGAAGAAAGGTGACAAGGGGCATCAGATAGGCCAAACGGATGCCGAAGCGGGAGAGGGAGGAGTTGCTCATTTCAGCTCGTCCGCCAGCTTTCCTTCCATCAGGAAGGCGGCCTCCATGTCGGCGCAGCAAACGGCGTAGGCCAGGGGGAACATCTCCAGTGCACGGCCGACGTTGTTGGTGTCCTCCGTGCCCGAAAATCCCATGTGATAGCGAATGGCAAAGGCCTCGTCGCGCGTCAGGCGCATAAAGCCCGAAACGATGTAGACGGATTTTTCGCCGTGGCCGTAGGGAAGGGTATCCTCGATGGTGTAGTAGGGCGCACTCACCCATTTACCATTCTCGTCCTTGACGTTGCGGAAGCTGGTCTTGTAGAAGTTGACCTTGCAGATGTCGTGGAGCAGGCCTGCGATAGCGATGCTCTCGTCGCTGTATTCGATCTTATAAAGCTCCTTCATGCGGGGACGGTTGAGAATATCCACGAGGCAATCGTAGACGTTGAGGCTGTGTGCCAGCAATCCGCCCTCGTGCGCGCCGTGGTAGCGGGTGGAGGCGGGAGCGGTGAAGAAGTCGCTCTTCTGGAGGAAGTCCAAAAGCTTATCTGCACCCTCGCGCGTGATCTTTTCGTGGAAGATTTGCAGGAAGCGTTCTTGGTTGGTCATATTGGTAGATCCTTTCTCGCCCCTTGGGGCATACATTTGTTTCTTTTTTCATTTTACCACACGGCGGCGAAAAAGTAAAGAGCTTTTTTTGTTTTTGACGATTTGCGCAAGGCGAAAGAGAGGGGCTGAGCATTGGCTCAGCCCCTTTGTGGAATTGCGTTTATTCCTTTTCGGGGACCAGAAGGCCATAGCCTCCGTCATGTCGGGTATAGACCACGCAGGTAGCGCCCGTTTGATCATCGTTGAACACGAAGAACTGGTGTCCCAACAGGTTCATCTGTAGAATGGCCTCCTCGGGGGACATGGGCTTGGTGGGATAGGTCTTGGTGCGGAGGATGTCCTCCTCATCCGCCTCCAGGTCGTCAAACTCTTCGACGGCGGGCATGGCAAAGGTGTTGTCGCGCAGACGCTTTGCAAGCCTGGTCTTGTTCTTGCGGATCTGGCGCTCGATGTTGGCGCAAGCACCGTCGAGCGCATCGCGGAAGCTTTCGGCCCGTACCTCACTGCGGAAGAGGGTTCCGCTATGGGAAATTGTGATCTCGATGCTCTTTTCGTTGCGCTTATGCCCCAGCGTCACGGTAGCGTCGCCTTGGCCGGGGAAGAACTTGTCAAGCTTTGCAAGCTTTTTTTCGATCAGAGCCTTCATGTCGTCATACACGTTCATTTGTCTGCCGATTACGTTGATCTTCATACGGGTGTCCTTGCCTTTCTTCGAGTATCGCCAAGGAGAACGGCGGGGGCGATTCTTCTTGGTACTTACAGTATAGCATACTTTTTTGGAAATGTAAATAAGAACCAAAGATTTTTTCACTCTCGTCGAACGATTTGTTGAAAATGACGAAAACAGACGAAGAAAAATTGATACCAGGCATTGACACGGAGGAAAAAAATTGGTATAATAAAAGAAGAGTGTGTCCCCTTTTTTGGGGGAGAAGAAGGAGAGAGCAAGATGAACACGGTGAACGAGCGGATCCGCAAGCTGCGAGCCCAGATTTCCTACCACGCAAAGCGCTATTACGTGGATGACGACCCCGAAATCTCGGATTACGAATACGATAAAATGTACGCGGAGCTTTTGGCTTTGGAGGCCGAGCATCCCGAGCTGTTTGATCCGACCTCGCCTACACAGAGAGTGGGCGGCAAGCCACTGGATAAATTTGAAAAGGTGACGCACGCCGTGCAGATGAACTCTCTCTCGGACGTTTTTTTCTTCGAGGAGCTGGAGGCCTTTGACGCCCGTATGCGCGAGTCCCTTCCGCATCCCGTCTATTCGGTGGAGCCCAAGATCGACGGCCTTTCGGTTTCCCTGCGTTACGAACAGGGCATTTTCGTGCAGGGCGCAACGCGAGGTGACGGTTTTGTCGGTGAGGACGTGACGCAAAATCTCAAGACGGTTTTCTCGATCCCCCTGCAGCTTCCCGAGCCCCTGGATCTGACCGTGCGCGGCGAGGTCTATATGCCGCGCCGTGTATTTGAGCGGCTCAATGCCGCACGCGAGAGCGCGGGGCAGGCGCTCCTGGCCAATCCGCGCAATGCGGCGGCCGGTTCTCTGCGTCAGCTGGACCCCAAGGTGGCGGCAGAGCGTGCTTTGGACATTTTCATCTTCAATTTCCAGGAGGGAGCGCTCT
>JAFOGE010000179.1 GCA_017386965.1 Clostridia bacterium | reverse complement strand
TTCCATTGGCGCGGAGAGGTCCTTTCACGATAAAGAGTATAGGGTGGCGATCAGAGCGCCTTTGCGAAGATTCGGATAAAGAATTCGCAAACAGGGGAAGCTACAAGCGCCGTCAGCTTCTCGGCCACAAAGGAGAAGGGAGAGAAGTGAAAAAGACGGGAAAGAAGGAAGAGCGCAATCAGAATGCCGAGCATGATCTGCCGCTCGTATTTCATGATCCCGAAGTAGGCACGCTCGGGCAGGAAGACAAGAGCTATGCGGGAGCCGTCGAAGGGCGGGACCGGGATCAGGTTGAAGGTCATGTAGATAAAGTTGAGCAGCGCGCTGATGGAAAAGAGCTGTGCGCACCAGTAGGCGAGCATCACGAGAAATTCGCTGCTCCGTGTGAAGACGGCAAAGGAATACCACGCCCAGCAGAGTCCGTAAAGAACAGCGCTGAGAAGCCCCATAATCAGGTTTGCCGCAGGGCCTGCCGCGGCGGTGAGTGCCATGCCGCGCTTGTGGTTCTTGAAATTGCGTGTGTTGACCGGAACGGGCTTTGCCCAACCGAAGCCGAACACCAGCATACAGAGAAAGCCCATAGGATCCAGATGCTTGATCGGATTGAGTGTCAAGCGTCCGAGATTGTAGGCCGTGCGGTCGCCGCACTTGTAGGCCACAAAGCCGTGTGCCACCTCATGGATCGAGAGGGCAAACAAAATAACAGGCAAAGAGATAAGAAGCGAGAGAACGGCTGTTTTGAAATCGCCGCTCAGTAGGGAAAGTAACATGATACGGTAAAAATCCTTTCTTGCGGATAGGGTTATCTCGGTCAATACCGCAGAGGATGGGTTGTGTCAGAGCTTAATGTCGGTGTATTGCGCGATCAGACGCCAAAGCTCCGTTCTGCCCTCTCTCTTTTGGGAGGAGTAGAACAGGATCGGCGTGTCCGTGGGAATATCGGGATGATTGTGCAAAAGCTCGGTGGATTTTTTTCGCTCGGTAGCGTTGAGCTTGTCGGCCTTGGTGGCCACAACGAGGAAGGGAATTTCGGATTGATGCAGGAATTGCAGCATCATTTCATCATCCGCCGTAGGCCCGATGCGGCTATCCACCAGCTGGATGACCAGGCGCAGGCGGTCCAGGTTCGGGTTTTTCGTAAAGTATCCGTCCGTCAGAGCAGACCACTGTGCCTTGTCTGCGGGATTGCGCTTGGCGAATCCGTATCCGGGAAGATCTACGAGGAAAAGCTGCTTATCCACATCATAGAAATTGATCGTGATGGTCTTTCCGGGAGAGGCGCTGACGCGGGCGAGTGACTTTCTTCCCAAAAGGGAATTGATCAGAGAGCTTTTTCCAACATTGGAGCGCCCCGAAAAGGCGACCTGCACCATGGGGTCCCCGGGGAATTGCTTGATCTGACCCGCGCTGATCCGCAGGTCGGTTCGATTCAGATTCAGGGACATGGAGTTCTCCTTTCGGTACTTCCGTCAGGAATCAGACATCCTCTTTTCCATAACGGATCTGTCCAATGGAGGAGGGCTGATTCTGCGGGATATGAAAATGGGTATGTTCACCGGAGGGCTCCTCTTTTTTGAGAGGGGAAGCTTCCGTGATCGGGAGCAGAGCAAAGTCCAGGACATCTGCCACCGTCTTGCAGGGGATAAGATTGAGATTTTCTTTTGCGAGCGGATCCAGTTCCTCCAGATCGCGCAAATTCTCAAAGGGGATCAAGACCGTCTTAACGCCTGCGTTGTAGGCAGCCATGGTCTTTTCCTTCAAGCCGCCGATGGGAAGCGCCTTTCCGCGCAGACTGACCTCGCCCGTCATGGCAACATCGCGGCGAACCGCGCGCCCGGAGAGCGCGCTGATCAGGGCAGTTACCATGGTAACGCCCGCGGAGGGGCCGTCCTTCGGGACCGCTCCCTCGGGGAAGTGAATGTGAATGTCACGTGTCTTGTAGAAATCGGCGGGGATGCCGTATTCCCTTGCAACGGAGCGGACGTAGCTGACGGCGATCCTTGCGGATTCCTTCATAACGTCACCGAGAGATCCCGTGGTTTCGATCTTTCCGGTTCCCTCCAGAACGGCGACCTCTACCTTGAGCAGGGTACCGCCAAGCTCGGTATAGGCCAGACCGTTGACGCACCCGACCTCGTTTTCCTCTCCCGTTGTTTCGGGCAGATACTTGCGCGCACCGAGGTAGGAGGCGACGTCGCTTGCGTTAATCACGATCTTCTTTTCCTTGTCGGCCAGCATCTTCTTGCTTGCCTT
>JAFOGE010000178.1 GCA_017386965.1 Clostridia bacterium | reverse complement strand
GTTAGTCAGTCTGATACAGTGAGTATCCACAACAACAGCCGGCTGCCCGAAAATTTCACCCAACACAAGATTAGCCGTCTTTCTGCCTGTACCGGGCAAGGTGAGAAGCTCCTCCATGGTAGAAGGAACCACACCTCCAAAATCACGGATCAGCATTGCACAGGCGTCCTTGATGTTTTGCGCCTTGACGCGATACAGCCCGCAGGAGCGAACACAATCCTCGATCTCGGAAAGATCGCCCTCGGCCAAGGCCTCCGGGGTTGGGAAGCGGTCGAACAGTTCGCGGCAGACCAGATTGACGCGCGCATCGGTGCATTGCGCGGAAAGTCGGCCCATCACCATCAGCTTCCAAGGCTCGCCGTTCCATTCCAGTGCGCAACAGGCCTCCGGATAGATGGCTTTCATTTCTTCGATAATTTGCAGCATTCGCTGCTTCTTTTCCTTCTTCGTCATCTTATTTGCTCGCATCCCGATGCTCCGAAAGCATCAGCTTGACGATCTCGCGGTCGGTTTCGCGCATACCGATCTTTCCGATATAGCCCACGCAGCTGATCGTTTCCTCTGCCTCCTCCTTGAGAATACCGGTGTAGGCATCATAGGCCTTTTCCTGCATGGCAAGGAAGTGTGCCATCATCGCCGCGTCAATGCTCGATGCGATCTTGGCCGCGCAGGAAATCTTCGCACCGTCGCAAAGGATTCCCGGAATATTGGCCAACGTGTTGTCGATCGTTGCCTTGATCTGGCGAAGGCTTCCGCCCACCATGTACGTGATGGCGGCGCAGGCCGCGCAGGATGCGGAAACAGCTCCACAGAAGGCGGAAAGCTTACCGATGTGATCCTTTTGGTGAATGGTCAGCAATGCAGAAAAGGCAAGCGCGCGGTAAAGACGCTCCTGCGGAATATCCTTCTCGCGGGCATAGACGATGACGGGGACCGAGGACGCAATGCCCTGGTTTCCGCTTCCCGAATTGATGATGACCGGCATATCGCATCCGCTCATTCTCGCCTCGGAGGCTGCGGCGGCGTAGGCCTTCATCCGCGTCACAACGCCGTCCGGGTAGGAGGCTCGGATCATGCGACCGATGTTGAGTCCGTAGCTCCCGGAGATTCCCTCATAAGCAATATCCATATTGTATCGGATCTGCTTGTCGAACAGGGGCTTGATTCGCTCCGTGGGAACCGTGTCGGCAAAATCCTTGATGCTGCCGATGTTCAGCCCCGTGCGATCCGCACCCTCATATTGCGCGGATTCGGGCAAACGGAAGACGTCCGCCCCATTCTTGGTCATAGCCACCACGTTCATGTGCGAATGGCAGACCTCTGCCGTAACGGTGTCACGTCCGTCGGTCATCTCCAAAATAAAGTGCAAGGGGATATCCGATTGCAGGTACTCCACACGGCATCCTCCGGCCTCCAAAAAGGCAGTTACCTCCTGCCGATCCTTCTCTCGCACGGCCTCCAGAACCTCCATGCCGAGGGAATCGTCCCCGCCGAAGGCGCCGAGCGCCACAGCAGGCTCAATGCCGATCATCCCGTTCGAATTGGGAATGGATACGCAGCGCACGTTTTTGATGATGTTTCCGCTGCAGCGCGCCAGAATGGCGGTAGGAGCAGAGGACAGAAGCTTTCTTACCCGTGCGGCGGCATACGCCAGAGCGATCGGCTCGGTGCAGCCCATGGCGGGGATCAGCTCCTCCTTGAGAATGGCGAGAAACAGGTCCTCGCGGCTTATATTTTTCACGTCGTATTCCTCGTTTTCTTCTTCAAAATCGCAGGGTCAGGGGTTGCAGCTTCCGCAGGGCTGATAGCCTTGGTCGATCAGATCCTCACGGCTTCCGGTATATTCCTGCTTGTTCTTGTCACTCATCTGGCCAACTGAGGAGCAGTTGGGATAATGGAAGCGCATTCTGCCGATATTCAGAACGTAATCGCGAATGACCTCCCCGTCGGCGTTGGTTTCCGCATCGGGATCCACGGGAATCTCTCCGCCGTCACTGCTCGCTCCCGTTGCATAGTTAATGATGATGCCGGGCTGAACGTTGAAGCAATAGACGTTGAAGCAAACGCCCTCTCCGTCATCCTCTACCGACCACGCCTCCATCTGCACACCGCTGCAGACCAGGTTGTCCCCCTCAAAGATGGGAGTGACGCGATAGGCAACGTGGTTGCCCGTTTCCTTGACGTAATCGGCGATCATATTCTCAAAGGGGAGCATTCCCTGCACGTTGAGATAGCGCGTTCCCGTGACAAGATTGCGCTCGTTTGCGTTCTCGGCCGTCAGCTGCCAACCGATGAGGTGCGCGCGGTTATAGAGCGGCTGGCCACCCATGGAATCGTAGGAGGCCTGCACCCAGCCCGTGGGCTTGACCGAGCTGATGTTGCCACGGTCCTCCCCTTCTGCGGGCATGGTTTCGCGTCCGACCGAGGCGATTACCGTACCGCAACGGCCGAGCGCATCCAGGGGACTGTAAAATTCATAGCCCTCGACGGTCAGCTCCTCGGGAGCAAAGACGGGGATGTTGTTGTTGAGCACCTCGTAGGCACGTCCTGTATAAACCGGAAGCTCGGTCAGAACGAAATCGGGTGAGGAGGGGTCGGTTTCCACAGGCTCGGTGCCCACAGGGTCGGTGTCCACAGGGTCGGTGTCTGCCTCTGTCGGAGGGGTCATGCCGCTCTGACCGGGAACGGCGATACTAAAGCAGCCCGAAAGGGTCAGACAAAGTGCCAAAAGCAGAAGCCAGATGCCCGTGCGTTGCAGAATGGATGAATGTTTCATAGCCGTTGATATACCTCTTTCGTGATGATTTTGTGTGAGAAGCCCTCAAGCTCCTCGGCTTCAATCAGGGAAAATTCGGTCAGGTCTGCGTCAAAAAAGACGTCGGCAGGATAGTGGCGGTTCCATCGGTAGATCACCACGGTGGAGAACAGATGCATCTGCCCCCTCGGACTCCTCTCCTCCAGAAAGCAAAAATCTCCCTTTCCTGCTACCGCGAGCGGATCCTCTGCCACAGTCAGGGCAGTGCAAGAAGGAAAGAGCGGTGCGGTATAAGGGGAAACGACCAGCCGCCCTTCTCCAACCGTGCGCAGAATATCCTCGGTCAAGACGCGATCTCGGCTCTGCCGCCGACGGTTGAAAAGCATTCCTCCGTAGTCGTCCAGGGTTACGATCAGCCGCATAGGCGCCTCCTTTTTCGCATTATTATTTTCAGTATAACATATTTCCCTTAAAAAAGCAATGAAAAAAGAAAAGCAAAACAAAAAAAATCACATTCGAAAAGATTCTGCTTGACACGGAACGGGATTTTGGGGTATAATTGAAAAAAGAGCATCCCGTCTGCAACCGCAAACGCTCCGCCCGACGGAAGGAGTACCGTAACATGCAAATTCAAAACATGTCCCGCCTACACGCAGAAGCCGTAATCGAAATGATGCGCACCTTCTATGCCTCGCCCGCTGTTTTTACGAACGGCTCGGAGGCCATTTTTCGCGCAGACGTGGAGGCCTGCGTCAGCGATTCTCCCTATCTGGAAGGATATGTCTTTATAGAGGATAGCCGGATCGTAGGCTACGGAATGCTCGCAAAAAGCTTTTCTACCGAGTTTGGGAAGCCCTGCATTTGGATCGAGGACATCTATCTGCTCCCCTCCTGCAGAGGACGGGGGTATGGAAGTGAGTTTCTCTCCTTTGTTGAAGCCAGCTACCCCGAGGCGATCCTTCGCCTTGAGGTGGAGGAGGAAAACGAGATCGCCTTGCACACCTATCAGAAAAACGGATTTGATACCCTTCCCTACCTGGAAATGAAAAAGAACGATGGCGCATCCCCGCTTCCCGTGACCAAATCACAAGGAAGCATTTGAAAATACAAAATTGCGAAAGCAAAACGCAACGAAAAGGAGGAATAAACAATGTCTGCACAAAAGGTAGATGCACAAATTTTGGAAACTCTGAAGCAACAGGATAAGCCCGTCCTGCTTGATTTCTACGCCGATTGGTGCGGCCCCTGCCGCATGCTCTCCCCCGTCATCGAGGAGATCGCAAAGGAATGGGAGGACATCGTCGTCGGGAAGGTCAACGTGGACGAAAATCCTGACCTTGCAAGCACGTTTGGCGTAGTCAGCATTCCCACGCTCGTGGTCCTAAAGGACGGTAAGGTGATCCATCAGTCCGCAGGCGTGCGCCCCAAGGCGCAGATCCTTGCTATGCTGGAGGGATAAGGCGCAGATCCTTTCCCGATCGCGAGAACAGCCCCTGACAGAAAGCAGAGGAGGTCGGCAAATGCATTTGCCGACCTCCTCCCTTGCATGGACACTCAACGCAAACGGATCTGATTCAGAAAGGCGCAGAATGGTATGCATCCTGCAACGGATGACCAAAAATCAATCCCATGAGAAATAAAATCAAAAAATCACCCGAACACTTCTCCAAGCAAGAGAACATTCGGATGATTTTCATATGCGATGGTTTGCCTTGCGGCAATTTGATGAAATCCTGCTTTGCAGGATGAAATCCAAACGAGTTTGGATGAAATCTTCAGCCTGCGGCTTCAGATGAAATCAAATCCGCCTCCCTTAACCTGTCGCAAGGCAGATTTCATCGCGTAGCGATTTCATCCACGAAGTGGATTTATTCCGACAAAGGCGGATTTAATTAAAAAAGCACATTTGCATTGCAAATGTGCTTTTTCTGTGAGTAATCTAAAATTTTAATACCATTTTACAATGGGTGCAAATTTTAGAGTTATAGGTGCATTTTCTTGTAACGGGTAG
>JAFOGE010000177.1 GCA_017386965.1 Clostridia bacterium | reverse complement strand
GCTTTATCGGATTTCCCATCCTGGATTCCATTCTCGGAAAAGGAGTGGGAAGCTTCATGGGTGCCTTTTTCGTCATCAGCTTCCACCTGTTCCTCTGGACCTGGGGCATCTTCATTCTCGGTCGCGGGCGCGACGACATCAAGCTCACCCCGAAAAAGATTCTCCTCAATTACGGAACCGTCCCCTGTGCGATCGGCATCCTTCTCTACCTTTGCAAGCCCCTGTTTTCCTTGCCCTCCTTCTTTGGAACCTTCTTCTCCTATCTGGGCAACCTCTGCACCCCGATCTCGGTGCTGATCACAGGCTCGCTCCTTGCAACCATCTCGCTGCTTGCCATGTTCCGCAATGGCTGGCTCTACCTGCATTCTGCGATCAAGCTGATCGTCTTTCCGATCGCTATCTGTCTGCTTGCCAAGCTCGTGGGACTGAGTGACACGTATATTCTTCTGGTCACTGCCATGGCAGGTGTTCCGAGTGCTGCAACCATCACGATGCTCTCCGAGCTATACGACATTGAGCCCGGATTCGCCTCGCAAACGGTGGGAATGACGTCCATTCTATCTACGGCAACCCTTCCCTGCGTCATGCTCTTTGCGCAGTGGATCATCACCCTCTAAAAAATCGGGAGTGGGTCCCGAATGCATTCCGCATTCGGCCCACTCCCTTTTCCTTTCCGAGATTGACTTACTCGATGACAACGGTACCGTTTGCGATCTGATCCGCATCGCAAAGGTCCTCGATCGCACCGCCAACGTTAGTGCAGCCGATCAGTCTGGTCTGACCCGCGCCGGGAATGATTCCTACGCTTGCATCGGCATTCGAGAAATCAAAGGTGCAGTTGGTGACCACGGTGTTCTGGTACGGACGCAGAACGCCGTAGCTTCCGTTACCGTAGAAGTGAGAATCCGTAATCTCAACCTTCTCAACGGAGCTTCCAAAGGAATTCCAGCCGTAGATCTCACAGTTCTTGATCACGATCAGATCATTCGCAGTTTTTCCGCTATCAAAATGGATGCCGTACTGTGCATTCATAAAGCTACATCCGTCAAAGGTAACGGTGCCGGATGCGATGCACATTCTGACGGCGTCCAGTCCGCCCACGAAGGCAACGTCACGGAAGGTAACGTTGGAAAGGGTCTGATGATAGAGAACGCTTCCGTTATCCAGGAAGGTGGTAGCATCGCCATAGCCCTTAAAGGTCAGGTTTTCCAGCGTGCCGGAGGGCATCTCGTAATCGCCGTAGCCCAACTGAATGGTATCCCCCTCCTTGGCAGCTGCCATAGCGGCCTCCAGGCTCTCATAGTAAACGTCGCCGATCCAGGCTACGTTAGTCGCATTGCGCTGAACCGCCTCGACCGTGATGATCACGGTTGCGTTCTTGCCCTGATACTCGTTGCCTGCATCCTTGGGCAGCTCGATGGAAACAGGAATCTCAAATTCTGCGTTCATGTCGATCGAGGTCCAGAGCGTTGTGTAGGGAACGGTCTTCTCCCCATTCTCTCCTGCCTTACCGATAAGACCGTCCGCAAGCTCGCCGATAGCGGTCATCTTGATCCGATAGGAAGCAGCGACGTTGCTTTCATTTGCGATTTTGACGTTGAAGGTGACCTTGTCACCGGGGGTCGCATTGCTCAACACCAGCTCCTTTGCATCGGTAAAGGATGCCGTTCCGCCGTTGGCGAAGGTGCCGCTAACGTCGGTGCTCTCGCCCATAGAATAGGTTGCCAGGTCGGCCAGGGTTGCTACAACTTCGACCTTACCTGCCGTCACTGCCACGTTAACCTGAGCAGTGCTGGTAAAAAGCGCAAAGGTAGAGCCTGCAATCAAGCTCAAGCAGAGCGCAATCGTCAGGACCGAGGAAAGAATGATCTTCTTTTTCATAATGTTTCTCCTTCTCTGTTAAAATAATCGTTTTGCGGGATCCGGATCTCCCCGCAGGTCCCGCATTCCCTGCGGTTTCGCGGGGCTCAGCTCGTTTCCTCCGTTGCCTGCACGGCGGAAACAACGAGATCAAACCAAGCTTCCCCTCCGCGGGCATCGTTGTTGTCCGCTCTCTCCGAAAACGCTACTTGCACGGTAAAGGAATAACGGTCTGTGGGAGCGGCGACCCGCCCCAGAAGAACCGCTTCTCCCAAAAGATCCGCAAGACAGGCTTCCTCCAAGAGCATCCGTCCGTCTGAGTCGGTTACGCTGACCAAGAGCTGCTCCGCAAACGCCGGATCGGACTCCTTCAGGAGCCTCAACTCCACGAAGCAATCAAAGGCGACGTCATTTTGCTCCTTTCTTCCTACCGTCAGATCGGCCCGAAAACAGGATCCCGGCACCATCAGAAGCGACGTTCCTGACGCAAAGCCAAAGATGCTTTCCCCTGTGGAAGCGGAAAAATCCTTGTCGTCAGCCACCCGCTTCTCCTCCATGTACCCGGTTTCTGCATTGAGCACCGTGTAGGTAAGATCGGTTCTGACCAGCGTCAGATTCAGGACCCCTGCCCGTAAATGATTGCGTACGGTTGCTCGGTCCGTGTAAAGCGCGTAGGTCCCGCCGACGATCAGACATATACACAGCAAAATTCCCGCCAGGGACAGCGTTACAGCTCTTTTCTTCCTCATCACTTTCCTCTCCTCCTTTCTTCTAAATTGCCGTAAATTTTATTGACACGGTGCGCAATGCAAAGCTGTCCTAAAAAAGAAATCGCACCAATACCAACCAAAACCGTCCCAAAAAGGCAAGCATCCGCCACACAATGCTCGCGCCTATGCCCACAAGGCTTCTTTTCTTTTTCGATCGTCTTTTCGCGGCGGTCAAAAAGGATTTCCAGGATCACGTAGCAAATAGCGCCAAAGCTGCAGATCGCAGCGAATGCGATGAAAAGAAGAATACACTGTTTCATGCTTCATGCCGTCCTTTCACCGTCCGTATGCTTCGTGCAGGAGTCAGACGTCGAATGCGGCTCCTCCTTGTCAGAGGCCGTTCCCTCCAACATAGCCACCCGTCGACGGAGCGCATCCAGCTCGGCCTCCTTCTCTGCCGCCAGAGCGGAGGCCTTCCTGCGCTTTTCCGCCTGCAGCAGAGAAAAAACACGGACAAGCTCATAAAGCATAACGAGGGTCGCCGGTAAAATAACCAGAAAAAGCAATCCGATCGGCTTTCGCAGCATCGTTAACAGCAGGCCGATCGGGTAGCTTGATGCGATCACTCGGCCAATCACGTAATTTGGGCTGTGCGCCTCTCCCGTGTGAATCACCTGCGTCATCAGCTCTCCCGATTCGCTTTTATTGTCACCGAGCAGTGTGATGCAATATCCGCCTTCCTCAGGCTCGATCGATTGGATACGGTGCGTGATCGTGACCTGCGAATTGTAAAGATAGCGGAAGGTCAAAACGTCCCCGACCGCAAGATCGGCGTACCATGCCTCCGCCTGCTCCGCATCCTCCGGTACCAGCTCCAAAAGGATCAGGGAGCGTGCGGGAATGCTTTTGATGCGAAAATGACTGACATCGGTTTCCGCACAGGCAGCCATAGATTCGGTCAGAACCAGACGGATCTGATATCCCATCACGCTCGCGGCACCGTCTGCATCCTTTTGTACCGTTGCCGTCAAGATCACACAAAGCAAGCAAAGTCCGAGGAATCCGTAAAGCAGGATGCTCCCAAAAATTCCGCCGATCCTCTTCCATGAATTGTTTCTTTTCACGTCATTCTCCTTTTCTGTCTTTTTAAAAATAAAGAAACGGGGATGCCCGTCCCGTCAAGGAAAAGGCCCCGACGTTCCTCAGCTCCATAAGCAGATAGAGAAAAAGCAACACTCCTACCCCAATCAGAACAGAAAGACCTACGATCCAAAATGAATATCCGCGCTGTTGCATACCGTCCTCCTTTATACGCCAGCTTGAGAAATGGAAAGGAGCGCATCGGTCCCGCCTTCCGGGGCAGAATTGGCCCCTGTATGATATATATTCTTGCGTTTTCCAAAATATTCCAGCCTTTTTGAAAAATAAAAAAAACTCTGGGTTGCGATGCAATCGCAACCCAGAGCATTCTATAAAATTTTATTTCCGGATTATTCAACCTTTACGGGAAGGCCAAGATTATCCGAGAGGAAGCAGGCCTCCATGACCTTCATCACGCGCATCATCTGCTCGTGCGTAACAATCTGCGGCTCTACGCCGTCGATGGCACGGCAGAAATTGCGGTAGTAATCGTGCACGTCGGACTTGGGAAGACTGATCTTGCTTTCTGTGATCGTCTTGTCATCGCGAGGTGCCATGGTCTTGGTCAGTCCTGCGGCGGTCACCACGGGAACAACGTCCTTCTCAGACCAGTTCTTGCAGGAAACGATCTCGCAATCGTCCCTCCAGTTGCGCATACGCGCTGAGCCGTTGGTGCCCAAAATGTACCAGCGGTTCATGGAGATAAAGTTG
>JAFOGE010000020.1 GCA_017386965.1 Clostridia bacterium | reverse complement strand
GCGCACACCGAAAGGTGTGCGCTCTTCTGTTTGGTGACCCATCGGAGAGTCGAACTCCGGACACCATGATTAAAAGTCATGTGCTCTGCCATCTGAGCTAATGGGTCATTTTTGCCTACCCGAGTATTATACCACATCCTTCCTTCTTTGTCAACTACTTTTTTCTCGTTTTTTCAAAAAGAAGACCTGACAGAATCCTATCCCAAGGGCGGGGAAGCCTTGATGCTGCTGCATCAGACTTCCCCGCCCCATGATTCAAATGCTTTGATCTGTTAGTTCAGCTCAAGCGTAACGCCAAAGATGGCTGCCAGTGCCTCGTAGATCAGATCCGGGTTCTCCGTGCCGGGTTCAGCAGGATGATTCTCGCGGTAATCATAGATCGCATCTACGCAATCTTGGTACTCCTGCGAATCCGTGGGGATCTTTCCTGCGATACCGAAGGGATCTGCTACGATCACCTCTCCATCCTTCGTAAAGGTCTGGATCACCGCATACTGGATCGCATGTGCATCCAGAAGCGTGGAAACCGTTACCTTCGCCGTAGGCAGACGTCCGTCATTCTGTCCCTCGGAGCTGAAGATCTTATCCCCTTCGCCGTCCTTTGCGGAGAGCGCAAGATTCAAAATCTGGTTGAGTGCCTTTGCCTCGCCCTCATAGTTTGCAAGGTCCTCGCGTCCCATATAGCCAAACATCGAGGTGATGAACTTTGCGGTAACGCCCGCATAATCCTTGGGCAGTCCGAATCCAATCAGACGTGCCTCGGTAACGTAAACCTCGATCATACCTGCCGTCTGCGGATTGAGCGTACGGATCAGCTCGATGATCTTATCCTCGGTCAGAGCCTCGCCCTTATTGAGCGATTCCATAATTCCAACGCTTCCGGCAACCACACCCATGGTGTTCGAATAATCGCCGCCGTTTGCGGTTGCCTTGTTTGCAAGATCGGTAGCCGTCTTCATATCCAGCTGTGCGGCATCACGAACGGTTTCGGACTGCAGAACGGCCGTCAAAAGCCCAGCCGTCTTTTCCTCGCCGAAGGTTCCCGTGTCACTCAAGGAGTCAAGAATCGTACCCAAGGATCCTGCGATCTCGCCAAGATTCATATTCTCCATAGATCCGCCCTCGCTGCCCATGCTGCCGAGAATGCTGCCTGCCGCCTCGAAGATCGAGGAAATGGCATTGGCTTCCAGATCGATGGTTTCGCCGGTGATCTTCTCTGCCGCCTCCTGAACGTCCAGAAGCAGGGTGTCCAACGTAACGACGGACGAATTCATTTGCTCTGCGGATTGCAGACTTGCCGTGTTCGTGATGGTTTCCGTGTTGACGGGCGCCTCAATCACAACACTCTGGATCACGGCAAGCGCCGCGCTTCCCTCCTCCAGAATCTCAGAGAAGGCCTCGGTAACGATAACTTGTGCAGCCTGTGCAAAGTCCTCGGTTTCCTCCGAAAGATTGGAAAGCTGCTTGCAAACGTTTGCCAGCACGCCGGCTGCGGTCTTTGCGCGCTGCTCGGGCGTCATGTTCTCGTAGATCGTTCCCTTGAAGGGGTCCGCATTTTGTTCTGCGCCAAGCGCTTCCGTGCTGTTCTGCACAGCGGGCTGCTCGCTTTCGGAAACCGCATATTCCGCATAGAGCGCGAAGAAGGCCTGCACGTCAGCTGCGGTAACCGTTTCTGCGGGGTTGTTCTCGACGAGGTCGTGAATCAAGCTGGAGGAATAGAAATCCAAAAGATCCTTCTCCACGTCAACACCCGCATTGTCAAAGGCGTTGCCAAGCTTCTCGGTCAGCACGGGAATGCGCGCTGCCTCATCCATGGAGGAAACCTCGTTGAGTGCGGCGGCGACCGTTTCCATAAATCCTCCGTAAACGGCCTCTGCGTTCTCGGGAATCTGCAGGGTCTGTCCGACCGCGCGGATACCGAGGTTGGTGATCTGCGGGATCAGGCGCTTCATGCTTGCATTGTCGCCGAGTGCCTTAACCATCGCCTTGACAACACCATCACCCGTAAAGGATTGCAGAAGTGCCTCGGTGTTTTCCAGATTTGCAAAGATACCGTTCTCTGCCAGAACAGAGAGCAGCTCTGCAACCGTTTTCACGTCGTTCTTCAGAGCGGTCGCATTTTTTGCATCGCTATTCAGAATGCTCCAAAGCTCATCCAGGAAGGGATCGAAAAGCTCTCCCATTGCCGGCTTTTCCATGCCGAGGAAGGCCTCGCCCTCGAGCCAGCTATCGGTAGCCGCTCCAATCACGTCGCCGAGGATGGGAGCTAAGAGCTTGGAATCGCTAAAGGAATCGGAAATGGCAAGAATCGCAGCCGCCTCACTCGGACCGTACTCCTTCATATCCTTTTCGGTCAGCGGAGCGATATGTCCCCAAAGCTTGATCAGAGAAGCGACCTCGTCCTCGGGTGCAAAGGTTTCCTCCGCCACGGTGATATTCATCAACGCATCGTTGAGCATGCCACCGCCAAGCGTACGGTAAATCGAAAGAACGGGACTGTCCTGAAGCGCCTTGGCTTCCTCCACGACCATCGTGATGTTCTCGTCTTTTCCGTCAATGACGCCCTCGTCGATCAGATCCTCAATGGCGGGAACGGCAAAATCGACGTAGCAGCAAATGGGAACGAGGAGCATGATTACGGACAGAAGGCCAGAGACCAGTCCCCATACGCCTCCGCGCAAGCGTCCCAAAGCGGCTGCACGGCTGCGCTCCTTCATAGAACGTCCGAAAATCAGTGTGATAATCAGATAAAGGATCCAGGTCAGGATCGAAAGAATGATGTAGGAGGTGAAGCAAAGAACCGGAAGCACCAACGCTATGACAAGCTGGGAAACAAGCTCCAGAAGCGTTTCGGAAAGCTTCGCGTACTCAATCGCTCCGGTGATCTGCTCAAAGGTTTCGGCATCCACCGAAGTCTGCAACGTGGGGATGACCTCGGTTTCAAAAGCCTGAATGATCTCCGCAGGTGCGGGGATGCTCTGCTTTATCATCAAGCATCCTGCCACCGCAAGAGCAGCAGAGATCAGAAGAAGAATCATTCTGGTGCGCGCCTTAACAAGACTGCGAATGGCGCCCCAGCCAAAGCAAAGCAAGAGATAAATTGCAACTACTGCAAGCAACGCTGTACCAATCATACAAAAATCTCCTTTTTCCTGTAATTTATGTCGGTCGGTCTGCTCAAAAGCAGACTTCATATAAATTATACTACTCCAATACGGAAATGTCAAGGAAAATAAAGAAAGTTTTTCCTCCGTTTAAAAGCCGCACGAGCCACTGCCTTTTGAAAAGGAAAGCAGTGCGTAAAGTCCGCCGACGCGTTCTCCCTTTCCGCCCGTCTGCTCCGTGGCAAGGCAAAGCCCTCCGTCAGCGCCCTCCGCAACGGGAGGAAGGGTGTCCGCACGCGCACTTCCGCAAAGCAGGATCGCAATTT
>JAFOGE010000176.1 GCA_017386965.1 Clostridia bacterium | reverse complement strand
TCTGTGGCAGGATCGCCGACAGATCGGCATTCCCATGCTTGCCATTGGCTTTATCTTTATCGGGGGAACCGTGCTGCAAATTCTCCTGGCGTATCTCATCGCCCGCTTCGCCCCCGGCTTTTCGGATTCCTACTGGTATTCCTGGGTGCTTTCCATGCTCCCCATGTACCTTATCACAATGCCGCTCTCGCTCCTGTTCTACCGAGCCGTGCCGCGCCAGGAGATCCCAAGGCGTGAGATTCCCTTTCCGATCTGGCTTTGCACGCTTTCGCTTTGCTTTGGCCTGACCTATCTGGGCAGCATCGTCGGAAACATCCTCAATTCCGTTATCGCTTCGCTCTCGGGGGAGGTTCCCGAGAACGCCTTGCAGACCGTGACCGAGCAGTCCCCTACGTGGATCATCCTGCTTTTTGTCGGGATTCTCGCCCCCATTCTGGAGGAGATCTTCTTCCGAAAGCTCCTGATCGAACGCCTCTGTGTCTACGGAGATCTGCCCGCGGTCCTCATCTCGGGAATTCTCTTTGGGCTGATGCACGGAAACTTCTATCAATTCTTCTACGCCGCGTCCCTCGGCATCGTTATGGGGTATGTCTATATTCGCACCGGAAAGCTTCGCTATACCATAGCACTGCATATGTCGATCAACATCGTGGGAAGCGTTTACACCTCCGAGATGCTCAAAAAGCTGGATCTGACGCTTCTGGAGCAGAACCCGACTCTGGGCTTCTTCTCCTGCTTCGGAGGCATCTCGATGATGGCGGCGTATTACGTTTTTCTGGGACTGGTTGTGATCTCGCTGCCCTTTGCGATCTTCTTTCTGCGCAAGCGCATTCGGATGCGCCGCGGCGCAAGAAGACTGACGGCGCAGGAATGGGTGCGCGTTCTGCTTTTCAATCCCGCTACGTGGTGCGTTGCGGTGATCGCTTCGCTGCTGTTCTTCTTCGGGCTCTGACCCTTACGTGATCCGCCCGAATTGTCTGCTGTCTTCAAAAAAACACGGAAAGGAGGAGTCCCATGCAAAAGCATACCTGGCGGTATCTGGCCACGGCGGTGGTTTTTTGTCTGCTCTGCGTGACGTATCTTGGACGGTTGTTCTTCATCCAGATCGCGGACCGCGATCCCACCTACCAAACGGGAACGACCACGCGCACCGTTACGGTGCAGGCCGCACGCGGAAAGATCTATGACCGCAACGGCAAGGTGCTGGTAGAGAATCGCTATACGTATGATCTTGTGGTGGTTCACGAATCCTTTTCCGCGCTTTCCGCAAAGGAGAGCAACGACGTGCTGCTCCGCCTTCTGGACGCGATGGAGGCGGCAGACGAGAGCGAGAAGCACGTCGAGAAATATTTTCCCTTTGATGGGGCGTATCCCTATTACGGATGGAGCGAGGAGATCGCGGACCGCGATTCCATCCCCTATTACCGCTTGATGCGCGTCTGGAAGGATCTCGGCATCAAGGAGGAGATCACGGTGGAGCGCCTTGTGGCGTACTACGTGGAGGAATACGGTCTTCTTGCTACGGATGCCGAGGGCAACCGCATCTACGACGACGACCAGATCGACCGACTGCTCCGTATGCGCTATGACATGAGCGCCCTCCGCTTCGGCGCGGCAACGGATTACACCGTGGCCGAGGATGTCGGGCTGGGGTTGATCGCGCACGTCAAGGAGCAGAATCTCAAGGGAACCACCTTTTTGATGAACACCGAGCGCGTTTACGCCTATACGGGCTACGCCTCGCACATCCTCGGGCAGATCGGCCCGATCTACTCGGAGGAATGGGAATACTACAACGAGCAGGGCTATCCCATGAACGCCACGGTTGGCAAGTCGGGATGTGAATACGCCTTTGAGTCCTATCTGCGCGGCACGGACGGCAAGCTTCGGATTGAGCAGGACGCGGCAGGGAACATTGTCCGCGTGGAGGTTTTGCAAGCACCGGTTGCGGGAAATGACGTCTATCTGACCATTGACATCGACCTGCAGATCGCCGCCGAGGACGGTCTTAAGGAAAACGTGCAATTCGTCACCGACCGCTCGGCGGGCTACGCCATGTACGGAGCGGGGTGTGATGCAGGAGCGGCAGTTGCCATGGATCCCGAAACCTTTGAGGTTCTGGCCATTGCATCCTATCCGACCTACGATCTGGGAACCTATAACCTGATGTATAATGAGCTGGCGGCCGATCCCGCGCAGCCCTTGATCAACCGCGCCATCAATGGCGCGTACGCACCCGGATCCACCATCAAGCCGGGTGTCACCGTAGCGGGAATGCTCGCGGGTGAGATCTCGCAGCACAGCACCATCTACTGCGGCGGCGTTTACACGCGCTATGAGGGCTACCAGCCGAAATGCTCTACCTATGGAAGCTCTCATCGCGGCAGCATCCGTGCGCAAACCGCCATTGCGGTATCCTGCAACTGCTTCTTCTACGAGCTGGGCTACCGCATGGGGATTGACACCATGAATCAATATCTGACCGCGCTCGGATTTGGCGAGCACACGGGATTGGAAATCGGAGGAACCGAGGGAATTCTTGCGGGTCCTCTTTACCGACAGGAGAGCAACGGAGAGGAATGGCAGCCCGGGAACACGCTGCAAGCGGCCATCGGACAGTCGGATCACATGGCCTCTCCCATGCAGCTGGCTTGCTATCTTTCCACGATCTCCAACGGCGGCACGCGCTATTCGGCGCATCTTTTGCACAGCGTGTATGCGGTGGGGCAGAGCGAGCCGATCTATACATACACGGTTAAGCCGGATTCCGCACGCGCCCATCTGGAGCTTTCGGACGAGATACTGGCCACCGTTTTTGCGGGAATGCGAGAGATGGTGACGAGCCACGCGACGGCGAACCGAAATCTTTCCACGCTTCCCGTAGCCGTAGGAGGAAAGACGGGAACGGCGCAGACCTCCGAGGATTGTGAGAACGCGCTCTTTATTTGTGCGGCTCCTTACGATGCGCCCGAGATCGTGGTATCCGTGGTTTTGGAGCAGGGATATTCGGGAGAGTATGCCTCCTTGACTGCGGCAAGAATTTTGGAGAGGTATTACGGCGTAGAGAAGTAAAAAGGCAGAGGTGGAGCGGCTGCGTACCGCGCGTGAGCGCGCGAAAGTCACAGCACAAGACGGCTACGCGACGTGCGATAGCACGCGATAGCCCCGCCGCCAGGCGGCGCCCATCCAAGGCGCGCAGCCTTGGTCGCGCTCCGCAGAGCGCGAAATAACCTTGGGCGTTTCTCTTTGGGTAACTTTTCTCTTTGCGCCTGCGGTGTCAAAGAGAAAAGTGGCTATGAGCGCTGAAACGCAATCCGTCTATTGCTTTTGGGCGTATTTTACGTTAGCCTCTCCCCTTGGGAG
>JAFOGE010000175.1 GCA_017386965.1 Clostridia bacterium | reverse complement strand
GCGCTTGTTCTCGGAGTGAAGATGCCTCTTTGCCTGCTCAATGACCGATGCGGGAAGCCCCAACCTTTCCGAAATGGCAAAGGCATTGGATTTTCCCGGGGTTCCGATCATAAGACGGTAAGTGGGCCGCAGAGTGGAAACGTCAAATTCGCAGGAGGCGTTCTGCACGCCCTCGGTATCCAAAGCATAGGTTTTCAGCTCGGTATAGTGCGTGGTAGCCGCGCACATCGCCCCCGATGCCCGTACCGATTCGATGATGGAAACCGCAAGTGCCGCTCCCTCTACCGGATCGGTTCCCGCGCCAAGCTCATCAAAGAGGCAAAGCGAGCGGTGATCCACCTCCTGCAGAATGGAAACGATGGTCACCATATGCGAGGAGAAGGTGGAAAGCGATTGCTCGATGCTCTGCTCATCCCCCAGATCCACCAAAACCTTATCAAAGATGCAAAGGTGCGATCCCGCATCGGCAGGAATGTGAAGTCCGGACTGCGTCATCAGAGCAAACAGACCGATGGTCTTCAGAGTAACCGTCTTGCCACCCGTGTTCGGACCTGTAATGATGAGGGTATCGTAATCCTTGCCCACAAAAATATTGGTGGGGACGACCTTCTTGGGATCGATCAGGGGATGCCGCGCACGCTGCAGGGAGAGCGAGCGTTCCTCGACGATCACTGCCTCACTGGCATGCATACGCGAGGAAAGCTCCGCGCAGGCAAAATAGAAGGCAAGCTCGGTCAGATTGAGATAATTGAGCCGTAAGCTTTCGGAGGCCTCGCTGACCGATGCGGAAAGCCGATACAGAATCCGCTCGATCTCATGCATCTCCTTGGATTGCAGCATGCGAAGCTCGTTGTTGGCATCGACCACTGCCATCGGCTCAACGAAGATGGTTGCGCCCGAGGACGAGGTATCGTGGATCAATCCCTTCATCTCGTTCTTGCACTCGGACTTGACAGGAATAACGTATCGCCCGTTGCGCATTGTAACCAGATTATCCTGCAGGATCTTGGAATAGGATCCGTTGATATAGTGCTGCAGGGTTTCCTTGATACGATTGTTGGTTTCTCTTATCTTGCGACGGATCTCCGCCAGATCGCGACTCGCCTCATCGGCGATCATATCCTCGGAGAGAATGGACCTTGTGATCTGCTCCTCCAGATAGCGGTTCGGCAAAAGGCGGCCGAAAATCTCGTCCAAGGACGTTTCAAAGGGCTTGTTGTTTTTCAGGTATTCGTGCAGAGAGCGCGCCGAACGCAAAACGCGCGCCACCTCCAAAAGCTCTCGCGTACTGAGCATTGCCCCCTTGACCGCACGCTCGCAAGCGCCGGAAACGTCGGGGACAGAGCCGAAGGGAGGCATCCCCTTGATCTCGGTCAGCCGCTTTGCATCGGTCGTGTAGCGCAAACGCCTCCGAACCGTAACGGGATCCGAGGAAGGAAGCAGGGTCATCGCTCGCTCCTTTGCCCCTTGTGTGGGTGCGCAGTCTGCGAGCATCTGACAGATCTTATCGAACTCTAAGTTTTTAAGTGTCTTATCCGAAAAATTCATAGTGTAGTTCCTTTTGCGGCATTCTCTGACTGCCGCATGGTATGGTAAAAATTCAAGGAATCAAAGCCCCTGCCCAAATGGGAGAGCAGATAGGTCTGCGCCGCCTTGGAAAACGCCCGAAGATCCTCCTCGCCCTTGATGCAAAAGGAAAAGATCCGCTCGATCGGAACGGAAAGGCAATAGCGAATGGCGGCAAGCGTGGATGGAGAAACGGGACAGAGCACCTCCGCCTCCCGCAGATCGTCATAGACCGGCATTCTACGCTCCAAAGATGCCTGCCGATGCAAGCAATCCGGGCAAAGCAAGGCGCCATTCATGACGTCAAGATAAGCATCCCCCTGCGAATCGGCTCCGCATTTTGCGCAAGCGTGCAGCTCCGGCGCATATCCGGCCATGGCCGCCACGCGCAGCTCAAACGCCCCCTTGATGATCGGATGAGGATAGAGATCCCGACTGACCGCGTAAAGCGCGTTGAGCAGAAGGCGAAGCATATCCCCCGCTTCCTCTCCCTCGTCCGTGACCTCGCAGATCACGTCGCAGAAGTAAGCCGCCAGATTGAGGCGGTCAATATCCATGCTGAGCGCATAGAAGGGTTGAATGGGACTGCCTCCCTTGAGGATGCAGAAATCCCCCTTGCGGTAATATTCAAAATTCCCATAGGTGTAGAGCTGACTGACCGCTCTCTGCGGTCCCTTGAGCGAGCGACTGCCCTTGGCCAGAATCGAGATCCTTCCCTTTTCGGCCGTCAGGACGGACAGATACCGATCGTGATCCGCCATGTCGCGCACCCGAACGACGACGCCGTCAATGGCCTCGTGCTGCATATCAATCCCTCCCTTCTCCAAAGGACACCGAAATCCGGTTCAGTCCTCGGTATATCCGAAATTCAGAATGCCTCTTTGGCTGTCGCGCCAATTTTCCTTGACCTTAACCCAAAGATTGAGATAGACCTTCTTTTCAAGCAGCCGCTCCAGATCCTCTCGTGCATAGGAGCCGATCCGCTTGAGGGTTTCCCCGTTTTTGCCGACGAGGATTCCCTTGTGCGAAGCCTTCTCGCAGAAGATCTCGGCGCGAATGCGAACCAGATCTCCCTCCTCGACATATTCCTCGATCATCACCGCAACGCCGTGCGGGATCTCCTTATCCACGTTCCGCAGGATCTTCTCGCGGATCGACTCCGCCGCCATCTGGCGCTGCGATTGGTCGGTGATCATATCCTCCTCGTAGAACCATTCTCCCTCCCGCAGAAGCTTGGCACATTCGTCAAGCACCTCGCCAACGTATTTCCCCTTCTTTGCGGAGATCGGGACGACGGCAAAAAAGTCATGCTTTTCCGCATAGGCGGCAATGGTTGCGGCAATTTGCTCGCGGCGGTAGAGATCTACCTTGTTCAGCGCAAGAATGCCGGGAATTCCGGAGCGCTTGAGATAAGAAATAATCCCTTCCTCGACCTCTCCCGGAGCAAAGCCGGCATCCGCCACGAGAATGACGGCATCCCCGTCCTGCATGGTGCTGTTTGCCGTCTTGACCATAAAATCTCCCAGCGAATTTTGAGCCTTGAAGATACCGGGCGTGTCCAAAAAGACAAACTGATCCTCTCCCCGCGTTTCAATCCCCGCGATCCGGGTTCGGGTGGTCTGGGGCTTTGGGGAAACGATAGCAATCTTCTCGCCGAGAATGGCGTTGAGCAAGGTGGACTTCCCTACGTTGGGACGTCCCACGATGGTGATAAATCCTGTTCTTTTCATATTCGATTCCTATTCCTTATTTCTGTTCCTGCTCTCGCAGAAAGGCGCGCACATCATCCTTGAGAACATCAACCTCATCCCCGGTCTTCAAATTCGTCAGAACGCAGGATTCCAGTCGCTGATCCACGTGGCTGGCCACGGCACGCAAAATATAATCCTCTCCGATCTCGACCGTATAAAGCAGGCCGATCGTCCACTCCCCGGTCTTCCCGCGAAAGCGAGAAACATCCTCGAGGAATAGAACGGCATCCTTCTCCGAAAGGACCGCAACATCCTCCAGCGTCATCTCAGGAAGCTTGTTTGCGGGATCAAAAAAGTCGATAAAGTCCTGAATTCCGATCACGCCGACCGGAATGAATACGCAGAGAAAGAGCGCAATCACGACAAGAAAGGTGATGGTCTTGACGTTTCGGGATCCAAAGCTCTCGGTTTTCCCGACGACCTCCTTCGGTGTCCGGTTCCACTGATTACGCATGCTCTTCTCCCTTCGTTTCCTCGGCATGAACGGAAAGTCCGAGCCGCTCCATGATCCGTGTCTGCTTGCGGCGCATTTCCAGCTCGTCCTCCTCCCCCGTTTCGTGATCGTATCCAAGCAGATGGAGCATGGAATGCACGCAGAGGAAGGCCAATTCGCGCTCAAAGGAATGTCCGAATTCCTCCGCCTGACGCGCCGTCTGCTCAAGGGAAAGAACGATGTCCCCCAGAATCCCGATCCATTCATCTACGGGCGGCTCCTCGCTTGTCCCATCGTAATCGAAAAGGGGAAAGGAGAGCACGTCCGTAGGACGGTCCACGCCGCGATATTGGAGGTTGAGGGCGTGAATCCCCTCGTTGTCAACAAAGGTGACCGAAACCTCGCAAGGGTTCTCGTATTGCTCCTCATCCAGTGTGGCCTCGATCGCTCGGCGCACCAGCATCTTCATCTTATAGGTGATGGGATACTTCTCCTGCGTATTGTCAAAATCGACCTTTAACTTCATTTTTCTGCTCATAGCCTTTTCTCCATGGGTTATTTTTCGTTTCGTTCCGCGCGGAAGCGCTGCTGCTTCTCCGCGACCTGCTTTTCGCTCGCCCGGCGGGCAAGCTCCCGATCGTGCTTTTCATAGGCAAGAATAATCTTCTGAACCAAGCGATGTCGGACGACGTCGCGATCGTCAAAGGTATGAATGGCGATATCGTCGATTCCCGCAAGGATCTTGACCGCTGTGGCAAGCCCGCTCTTTTGTCCTCTCGGCAGATCGGTCTGCGTCAGGTCACCCGTCACAACCGCCTTGGAATTGAATCCGAGACGCGTCAAAAACATCTTCATCTGCTCCGGTGTTGCGTTCTGTGCCTCATCCAAAATGATGAAGGAATCGTCCAGTGTTCTTCCTCGCATGTAGGCCAGCGGCGCGATCTCGATCACATTCTTCTCCACGAGCTTCTGGTAGGATTCCACGCCGAGCATCTCATAGAGTGCATCGTAAAGCGGCCGCAGATAGGGATCGATCTTACTTTGCAGATCTCCCGGTAAAAAGCCGAGCTTCTCTCCTGCCTCGATCGCGGGGCGCGTAAGGATGATGCGATTGACCTGCTTCTCCTTCAAGGCTCTGACCGCCATAGCTACGGCAAGAAAGGTCTTTCCCGTGCCGGCAGGTCCGACGCCGAGAACGATGGTATTCTTGCGAATGGCATCGACGTACTTCTTCTGCCCCAAGGTCTTTGCCTTGATGGGCTTTCCGCGGCTCGTGATGCAAATGCAGGAATCGCCCAGCTCGCGCAAGGCCTCACCCTCACCCGTTGCAACCATATCGATGGCATACTTGACGGCCTGATCGGTCAGCGTGTCGGTCTTGGAGGAAAGCTCGTGAAGGTATTCAATGCACTGTGCAGCAGCATTGACCTGCCCCTCATCCTCGCCCTCAACAACGATGGAATCCCCCGCCTCGCTCGCACGGTTACGAAGCGTGACGGAAAAATAGGACTCGATCAGAGTGGCGTTGCTGTCAAAGTGGCCAAAAATCTTTGCCGTGGCATCTCCGTGATTCATTTTGATGATTCTTCGGTTCATGCAGATCCTTTCAAAATCATGATGTATTTTCGCTCGGATATTCTTCATTCCAAAACGTCGAATTCCGCCTGCGCTGCAATATTCTCAATGCAAGACAGAGTACAATCCAGGATGACCCCATCCTCCGTTGCGGTAACAGAGATCCGTTTGTCAAGGAGAAGAAGACCCTCGGAAAGAAGAGCCAGCTCCCGTTCGAGCGCAGCGTAGGCAAGCGTCGAGGCCTGCTCGTGGGTTCGGACGGCGGGAGATTCCTCGTACGGAATGCGCTCGGTTACCGTCAGATAAAACGGCAAGGAAGAAAGCCCCAAGGTGTCGAATCCTCTTTCCGTTTCTATTATATCACAGGACTGCTCCGAATTTCCAGTCCTTTTGAAAATTTTTAGTGAAAAATCGAAGAAATTGAGGGATATTTCCGCACATTCCGATTCCAAAGCCACCTTTTCGGTATAGGCGAGCGGGATTTCGATGCGAAGCGAACGTTCCGTACGTGCAAAAACGCTCCCCGCGGCGCGCGTGTAGCGAAGCCCCTGGGTCTGACTGTCGTAAATTCCGCTGACAAGAAGATCCCCCTTCCGCACAGCCTGCCCAACGCTCACAACGGCGTTTCCTCGGTAAAGTTCCAAAAGCTCGATCTGTCCATCTGCCGTTGCAACCAGATTTGCGGGTCGGATCGGCTCCTTCTCGGGGATCGTTACAGATTCGATAATTTGCACACGCGCAACGGTGCCGTCCATGTTGACAGAGATCCATGCAATACGGTCGGAGGCGATCAAAACGCGATTTTCCAGTTGACTCGCCCGGAGGGCGGGCAGATAAGCACCGCGGTACAATCCGCAGGCACGAAGCTCAGCAAGCACCTCGGAGGTCGTCATGCTTCCGTTCCCGCTGACGCGGATGTCCCAAACAAAGCATTGCGAAAGGAAAAGGGACGCAAGTATGCAGAAAAGACCGATCAGAAGCCCTGCGCGACGGCAGAGCGCACGCAAAAGGAACGGAAGCCCCTGTGCGGAGTGGATCGTAATGCGAACACCTTCCGTCTGGCAAAGCGCCTGCATGCGCTTGGCAGTCCGCAGCGTGGTTAAAAGGGTGAAGCCCCCGTCCTCCTGCCAAGACATTCCCCGATAGAATAGGCTATATCGCAGGCAAAGGTTCATTACGGCCGTTCGGGATTCCGCCGGAACGGCAATGCGTCTGCTTCCGAAAACGAACAAAATAGGATCCGTATGCATCATTTTCCTCCCTTCGGGCATTCCTCTGCCTCCGGATAAGACACCGAAGCGATCCTTCCCCGGACGGAAACCGTCCCTCCGGAAAAGGATCCGCAAAAAAGCCCCTCGCCAAGAAGCGAGATCACGCGCTGACCGACCTGCAGCCGGATTTCCTCGGGGGAGTAGCGCAGAATGCGCCTGCAGGCATACACGGTTGCCCCCTCCGAACGAAGCACGACCATCTCCCCGTCATTTCCTGCAAAGCGCATTCGGAAGCGTTGGCGCCCCCTTTGCTTGGAGCTTTTCTCCTCTCGTTGCATAGATTCCTCCTTTGCGCAAAAGAAAGGTGGCATAAAACGAAAAAGCATCGCGTAAGGTTCGATAACGGATCTTTTCTGCCACTGTTTTTACCATTTTATGCAAAGGAGATACCTCGCATGACCGCTTTTTTGGTTCTCAAGAAAAAAGGAAGAAGATCCTCTTCCTCCGCCTCCGCAGGACAGAGCTGCTTCTTCCTGCTTTCGGTTTTCTGCCTTGCCCTGGTCCTTTGGAATGCAGAAGATACGATCGCATCCCTGCAAAGCGCACTTCTGGCCTGCGGACGCTCGGTGATCCCGTCGCTTTTCCCTATGGCAGTCCTCTCCGAGCTGCTCTTTGCAAGCGGTCGGGGATTTTTCTCTTCTCCCCTGCTCATGCCCTTGAGAAAGCTCTTTCGTTTGCCCTCGCAAGGGTGCTGGGCTCTCCTGCTCGGATGGATCTGCGGATTTCCGATCGGGGCACGCTGCATCCGTAACGCCTATCTCGCAGGACAGCTTGAAAAATCCGATGCTGAACGCGCGCTCGCATTCTGTAGCATCCCGTCCCCTGCATTCCTGATCAACGCGGTAGGCCTCTCGCTCTACGAAAGCCGCGAATTGGGGATTGCACTGTACGGAAGCATCCTTGCTGCCGCCCTCCTTTGCGGAATGGTTGTAACACATCTGCCAAAAAAGAAAGAGGAAGCCATCCAAGAGAAGCCTGCCCCACACTCGGAGCGCCCCCTCTCTGCCGCGCGGTTATGGACGGAGGCCGTTCGAAATGCTTGCGGAAGCATTCTTCTCGTGTGCGCCTACGTTCTGTTTTTCTCTGCCTTTTCCGGTGCATTTCGGCCGATCCTCTCCGCAAGCGGACTGCCCGAGCCCACCCGTGCGATCCTGCTCTCGATACTCGAGATCTCGGTTGGCACAAGAGAGTGTTCCGGCTTATCCAACCGTCCCCTCAGCGTCTTGATCGCCGCCTTTGCCGCGGGGTGGTCCGGATTTTCCGTACACTGTCAGCTGCTTTCGGTCTGCGACGATGCCGCGCTTTCCTTTCGCCCCTACGTTCTTTCCAAGGCTCTGCAAGGACCTC
>JAFOGE010000174.1 GCA_017386965.1 Clostridia bacterium | reverse complement strand
GTTCGCCCCTACAAGTAGAATTTTGTTCGCCGCCGCATAGAAATCAAAACTCTCTACTCCCGCTTTTTCTTTTGCCCATGTAGGCCCAAAAGAAAAAGCTTGGCAAAAAGAAAACGGCCGGGAGATGTTTCGCCGTCTGCGGACGGCGACCAAGGCTGCGCGCCTTGGATGGGCGCCGCCTGGCGGCGGGGCTATCGCGTGCTAACGCACGTCGCGTAGCCTTCTTGTGCTGTGACTTTCGCGCGCTCTCGCGCGGTGCGTAGCCGTGAGGTGCGGCAAAACGCGCTCTCGCGCGGTACACACCCCTTTCGTTCCGCGAAACACACTCACTCGCGGTGACCCTTCTTTCATCCGCAAAATCAAAACCCGCCGCCCGTCATCCGCCCTTCTTCTTTTGCGGATGCCCGTCGGCAGAATGGAGTTTTCCTATGATCTATCTGTTTTTAGCCAACGGCTTTGAAGAAATCGAAGCCCTCTGTCCCCTGGATCTGCTGCGCCGCGCCGGCCATAAGGTCACTACGGTCGGTATCGGAGGGGATATGATCGTCGGCGCGCACGGCATCGCCGTGCAGGCCGATATGCCGGATACCCTCTATCGGGATTCCAATCCCGAAATGCTCATTCTCCCCGGCGGTATGCCGGGAACCCGTCACCTGGACGAAGCACGCTCCGTGGACGCCGCCCTGCGCGCGGCCTGGGCAAACGGCGCCTACCTCGCCGCCATCTGCGCCGCTCCCATGGTCCTCGGAAAGCGCGGATACCTCGCCGGCAAGGAGGCCACCTGCTTCCCCGGCTTTGAGGAGTATCTGCAAGGTGCAAGGCTCTCCAAGGCGCGTGTCGTGACCGACGGCCGCATCGTGACCGCCGCCGGCATGGGCGTAGCCATGGAATTCGGACTCGCTCTGGTCGCCCTTTTGGACGGAAAAGACTCCGCAGAAGCGCTGCGCGCCGCCGTTTTGGCTGACTGATATGGCACAGATGACAAAGCAAGAGCTGCGCGCCTTCTTTCAGGAGAAAAGAGCCGCACTCCAAAAGGAAACCAAGGCAGAATGGGACAGGGCCATCGTAGAACGCATCGAGGCCTCCCCCTACTTCCGCCGTGCCAAGACCGTCCTTCTCTACGCGCCCGTAAAGGGCGAGATCGACCTCGTTCCTCTGGTGCGCGCCGCGCGCCGCGCGGGAAAACGGGTCGGCTTTCCCAAATGCGACCCCAAAAGCAACACCCTTCAATTCTTTGAGCTGCTCCCCGGAGCAAAGCTGATCAAGGGAGCCTACGGCATCCCTGAGCCTGCGCAGGACGCGCCTCCCTTGGAGGCGGACAAGCACACGCTCTGCCTCCTTCCAGCCCTGACCTTCTCGGCAGACGGCCACCGTCTGGGCTACGGAAAGGGCTACTACGATCGCTTCCTGGAGGGCTTCCCCGGGATAACCCTCGGCGCTGTCTATGCATCCTTCGCCGTCCGCTCCCTTCCCGCAGAAGCGCATGACCGCGCCGTGCAGTACCTCGTTACCGAGCGCGGATTCCGTATCTGTGCGGGCAAGGCAGAAGAAGAATCCGCTTCAACGTCCTCCCCCGCGGAAAAGCTGCAGGACCTTTGGTCCCGCCTCTCCTCCCGCGTGATCCGTTTTTGGAAGGAGGACACGCCCCGCGCCGTCCGCGCGCTCCCGAAGGAGATGCAGAAGACGGTACATTTGCCCGCACTCCTGACGCTTTGCATCTTTGCAATGCTCCTTCTCTTCCGTCTTGCGGAATCCGCTCTGGATCGGGGAAGCGAATCCGTCGTGGTCATTCTTTTGCAGATCCTGCTCTTTCTGCTCCCTGCGATCCTCTACGCCAAGCGAAAGGGCGGCAAGATCACGGAACGCCTGCGCTTGCGCCCGATCCGTCCGGAGCATCTTTGGTTTACCGCATGCATTCTCGCCGTTATGATCACAGGGGGACTGCTCTGCTCGATCCTGACGGGAGGAATCTCCTCCCTGAAGGGAAGCTTTACGCTCTATTCCACCTTTACGGCGCACTTTGACGGAAGCATTCTGCGACTTCTCTACGCAGTTTTCGCCTACGCGCTCCTGCCCGCCCTTGGGGAAGAGATGGTTTTCCGCGCCATCCTTTGCAGAGAATACGAGAGGTACGGCGCTCCCGTAGCGATCGGACTCAGCTCTCTGCTCTTTGCCATGCTGCATTTTTCCCTGCCGCTCTTCCCTGCCTATCTTCTACTCGGCGTTCTCCTGGCTCTGACGCTTTACGCCACACGCTCCGTCCTCTCGGTCATTCTTCTGCACGTCCTCTACAACCTGTTCTGCCTCTTTGGCCAGCCCTATCTCTCCGCCTTCTACGTCTATGCGGGAAGCAACGAGATCTTCCTCTTTTGTCTGATCCTGCTCTTTCTTCTCTTCTCGGCCTTTGCTCTGGGAGAAGCGCGGAAGATCTACCACATCTATGCAAAGCAGAACGCCGACGCATCCTACGCGCCCGTGCTTGACCGAAAGACGCTGCTCCCTGCCTTCCTCTGCGCAGGACGCTCGCCCGCACTCCTTGGCTGCGTGCTGCTCTGGTTGGCTTTTTCCATTCTCAATCTGCTTCTTTGAATTTTTTGCTCGTTTGTAAAATCCCCGATTCCAAATTCAAAACGGGAGGTGTATCATCATGCGGATCGGAAACACCGAAATTGCGCACGGCCTGTTTCTTGCGCCCCTGGCAGGCGTGAGCGACCGCTCCTTTCGGCGCATGGCGCGCCGCTTCGGCGCGGAATATACCGTGAGCGAGATGGTTTCCGCCAAGGCGCTCTGCTATGAGCAGCTCTCAAAGCGTCCCGTCACCGATTCCCGCGTGCGCACCGCTCCCTTGGCCGCCGTTTACCGCGAGGAGGAGCCGATGGCGGTTCAGCTCTTTGGGGCAGAGCCCGACTTTGTGGCCGAGGCTGCACGCCTGCTCGAGAGCGGTGAATACAGAGGCGCCTGCGGCGAGATCCCGCCCGCCGCCATCGACATCAACATGGGATGCCCTATGGCTAAGATCGTGGGCAACGGCGAAGGCAGCGCACTCCTGAAGGATCCCTTGCTTGCCGCCGAAATCGTCCGCGCCACCGTGCGCGCAATCTCCCTTCCCGTGACGGTCAAGATCCGCGCGGGGTGGGATGCCGAAAGCATCAACGCCGTAGAGGTTGCCAAGCGGCTGGAGGACGCAGGCGCATCCATGATCTGCGTTCACGGACGCACACGCGCACAAATGTACGCACCAAGCGCAGATTGGAGCATCATCCGTGCCGTCAAGGAGGCCGTGTCCGTCCCCGTTGTGGGAAACGGCGACGTCTTCTCGGGGGAGGATGCTCTCCGCATGCTCCGCGAAACGGGATGCGACGGCGTCATGATCGCTCGAGGCGCCCAAGGAAATCCTTGGATCTTCTCGGAGGTGTCCGCCGCCCTGGAGGGACGCCCCTATACGCCGCCCACCTTGACGGAACGTCTATCGATCGCTCTTGAACATGCCGAGGACATTGTCCTTGAAAAGGGCGAACGAATCGGCATCGCCGAATCCCGCAAGCACATGGCCTGGTACCTGCACGGCATCCGCGGCGCGGCAACCGCCCGCAACGCCGTCATGACCGCCTCAACCCTCTCCGACCTCCGCTCGATCTTCTCAGGTCTGATGCAGACGGAGTAAAAGAACGCGGTTTTTTT
>JAFOGE010000173.1 GCA_017386965.1 Clostridia bacterium | reverse complement strand
GGTCAGGTGGAATCATTGAATGCAGCGGTTGCATCAGCGATTTTGATGTATGAAGCGAGAAGACAAAGAGGGTAATATGCACGGCTGCTTAGCCGTGCATAAACTTTTTCTTGACAAATATACACTTATGGCATAGAATAACTTTGTAACACGATGTAATAAATTTGTAATATTTAATCGAAAAGGTGCGAATGTTAGGGGAGTAATATTTGCACAGGGGAGGTAATTATTATATGTTGAATAAGAAACGATTGATGACTTATGCTGCGGCAGTGATGGCGTTTGCACTGACAGCAAGTATGACAGCAATGGCTTCTGAAGAAGAAACACATAAACATGCGTTTAGCATTGATTTAACGACAGAAAATGACGAAGCCTGGGCAAGAATTGCCATGACGAATGATGATATGGTAAAGACTGGACTGAATGTCCGTGTGGAGAACTGGGTGGAGGGAAAGATGTACGACCGCCTCGGCATGGAGGAGGAAAGCATCAACATCCTCGGCATCGACGTCCCGTCCATTACCGTCCCCGTCCGTCCCGGACGAAACCTGGCCATCATTCTGGAGATTGCCGCCATGAACAACCGCCAAAAGCGCATGGGCTACAACACCGCAGAAGAGTTCAATAAGCAGCTGATGAAGCAAATGGGCATCGACTCCTGATCCCGAAAGAAAGGATAAAAATCCATGAACAAGACCCTCCGTACCCGCGCCCCGAAACCGCAAAAAGACGCGGCGCAGGCGGAATTTCTCAAATCCTGTGAGATCCGAAACGGCGTGCTGGTCCGCTACTACGGCAAGGCAACCGAGGTCGTGATCCCCGAAAGCGTTACCACGATCTCGCGCGACGCCTTTCGCGGCAACCGACGCCTCGAAAAGCTGGTTTTGAGCAAGACCGTGTCCTCGATCCACAACAGTGCCTTCCGTGACTGCACAAGCCTTTCCGTTGTCGTGTTCGTCGCCGGACTGCGCTACATCGACGAGAGTGCCTTCCGCAAATGCACGTCACTCAAATCCGTCATTCTTCCCGGCACCCTGCATACGATCGGCAACAAGGCCTTCCGCGGATGCTCCGCCCTCCATCACCTCGTTCTTCCTGCCTCCCTCGGGCATATGGGAGAATACGCCTTTGCAAACTGCTCGGCACTGGAGGAGATCACACTTCCGCACACGCTGGAGATCATCGGCAACGGTGCCTTCATCAACTGTACGGCGTTGCGAAAGGTCGTCTTCCCGGAAAGTCTGACTACCATTGGCCGCTACGCCTTTTCCACCTGCCCCCACCTTGCCAAGGCAGATCTGCCCGACACCGTGGGCTACATCGGCACCGGTGCCTTTTGCAGCTGCCGTGAGCTGACCTCGATTCGCATTCCGCCCAACGTGCGTTTTATCGCGGACTACACCTTTGCGGATTGCTTGAAGCTGCAATCGGTCGAAATCGCAGGGAGCATCACTCACGTCGGCGGCAACGCCTTCTGCGGATGTGCGCACCTGCAAGGAATCGACCTGCCCGACACCGTGACCCACATCGGTGACGCTGCATTTCTCGGCTGCTCGGCCTTGGAGCAGATCCGCATCCCGACCGCCGTCACGGAGCTTGGACGCCGTGCCCTGGCCTTCTGCTCCGGATTGCAGCAGATCACCCTGGACGCACAGATCCGCGTGCTGGATGAGGAAGCCCTGCTCGGTTGCTTCTCCCTTGCCGCACTCTCCCTCCCCGATACCATCGAAAAGATCAGCGACCGTGCGATCAGCCGTTGCATTTCGCTCACATCCGTCCACATCCCGAAGAATCTCGGGGAGCTTGGCGAATGCTCCTTTGCGGATTGCAAAAAGCTGCAAACGGTTAGCCTACCCACAACCCTAAAGCGCATTGACGACCGTGCCTTTGAGGGCTGCTCCTCCCTGCACACCGTTCTGCTCCCCGACTGCCACACCTCCATCGGCCGCTCGGTGTTTGCCTGCTGTGAGAGCCTGGGGCTCTTGGTCGTGCCCGATGCCAGCCTGCTCTTCCACCATCGGCGGGAGCGCTGGGAGGTTCCGAAGGATACCCAGATCATCCTGCACGGCGAATTGAAGCTTGCGCTTCTCTTCTCCGAGCTGACCGATGCCTCGACCTCGGCCGAGCGCAAGCAGGAGATCCGCGCCTATATCCGTAAGCAAGCCGCGCGTATGAAGAAGCGCAACCATCTGCATTCCACAGCGCCCATCCGTCGCAATCTCTCCCACGCCGTACGGGCGATTGGAGAGCAGCTGGAGTCCGCTCCCAAAGGGGACGGACAGGGATACGAGGGCACCCCCCCCCCCCCCGCGTGAAGAAGAAGGCACGCGCCCCGTATAAGCCTCAAAAATAGAAAGAGAGAGCCGCTCGTTCCTTCCCTCGGGAGGATGTGAGCAACTCTCTTTTTCGATTCCTTTTTTGACCGTTTCTTATGCGTCGAAGATGAAATCCTCGATGGAGGTTTCCTCATCCAGCTCGATCTTATGCAGATGATCGCGCTCCGGCGTTCCGCGGTCTGCGGCAAGCCCCAGCACCTCGGAAATGTTCTGATCCATCAGCTCGGCATCGTCCTCCTCAATCATGTTCTCCACCTTGAGGCGGCGAATCGCGTCGCGCTCGGGCTTGGATGCAATCGCGGCTCCTGCCACAAGACCTGCGATCCCTGCCAGCAGACTGACAACACTGGCGCCCGTCTTCTTGCGGGCACGGATGGTATAATCCGTCACCAGTGCGATCGAAACGGCGGTCAAGGCCGCTCCGGTAATTCTGTAAAACATCGTTTCCTTTTCCATGATAAACCTCCGGATCGTTTTTGCTTTGCTTTATTTTGCGGAAGTCATTTTGAGGTAGGCATTGATAAATCCGTCAATGTCACCGTCCATAACTGCCTGAATGTTTCCCGTTTCAAAGCCCGTCCGCGTATCCTTCACCAACGTGTACGGCATAAATACGTAGGAACGGATCTGTGCGCCCCACTCGATGTTGGTCTTGTTGCCCTGAATATCCTCGATGGTATCCAGACGCTCCTGGAGCTTGATCTCCATCAGCTTGGATTTGAGCATCCGCATTGCGGTTTCCTTGTTTTGCAGCTGGGAGCGCTCGGTCTGGCATCCCACCACAATGCCCGTGGGCTTATGGACGATGCGGATCGCCGAGTCGGTCTTGTTGATGTGCTGACCGCCCGCGCCGCTGGAGCGATGCGCCGTGATCTCCAGATCCTCGTCACGCAGAACGACTGCATCCACGTCCTCGAATTCGGGCATGACCTCGATGGATGCAAAGGAGGTCTGCCGACGTCCGTTGGCATCGAAGGGAGATACGCGCACCAAGCGGTGTACGCCGTTCTCACTCTTGAGATAGCCGTAGGCGTTCAGTCCGTTAACCATGACCGTAGCACTCTTGATGCCGGCACCGTCGCCGTCGAGCCAGTCGGTGAGCTTGACCTGAAAGCCGCTCTTCTCCGCCCAGCGCGTGATCATGCGGTAAAGCATCTGCGCCCAATCCTGCGCCTCGGTTCCACCCGCACCGGGATGGAAGGACACAATGGCGTTGTTCTTATCGTATTCTCCGGAGAGCAGAACCTCGATGCGGCGATGCTCCTCCTCCTCCAGGATGGCGGCAAGCTCGCTCTCAACCTCCTCCACGAAGGATTCGTCATTCTCCTCGATCGCCATCTCCGCAAGTGCGATGGCATCCTCCAGACGTGCGCAAAGGCGCTCGTAGCCCTCTACCTTGTCCCGGCCCTGCTTGACGACCTGCAGCACCTTGCTGGATTTTTCGGCGTTGTTCCAGAAATCGGGGGCCTGCGTTTGCGCCTCCAGATCCTTCAGGCTCTCCTTGGTTTCCTCGATCCGCAGCGCGTTTCCAAGCTCCTTGATGTCCGCGCGCAAGCCGACCAATTTATACTTTGCGTCTTCTAATGCAACGATCAAATGGTACCTCCTCGCCCTCTCGGGCGTTCTGATAAGCTGTCTTTCTCTTTATTATAGCACAGATTCAACGCCCCTTGCAAGGGCTTTTTGTATTTTTTTCAAATTCCCGTACTATTTGTGATATTTCGTCCCCTTCAGGATGGAAAAGCACCGGTAAAGCACCTCCAGGAGCAGGACGCGCATCATCTGATGCGGAAAGGTCAATTCGGACACCGACAGGCGCATCCGACAGGCCGCCTTGACCTCCTCGGCAAGCCCGTGTGAGGAGCCGATGATGAGGCAGAGCTGCCCGTTTTCGGCAAGCACCTGCCCAAGCCTTGCCGCGAGCGCCTCGGAGGAAAGCTGCTTTCCCTCCACGCAAAGAGCAATACAATAGGCCCTTGGCGGAATGGCGGCGAGGATCCGCTTGCCCTCCTCAGCAAGCGCGGCGCGCACCTCCCCCTGGGAGGGGTCCTCCGGAAGCCTTGCCTCCTTCAGCTGGAGGATTGTCGGCTTGCAGAAGGCAGAAAGCCGTTTTTCGTATTCCGCAACGGCGTCACGCCAGTAGGACTCCTTCAGTCCCCCGACGGTAATAACGGTTACCTGTATCATTTACGCTTCCTCCCAATCAAGCTCGGTGATCGCCTCGGGGTCTGCCACGCGGATGCGCACGTCTGCGTCGCCAACGGCGCCGAAGCACTCGTCAAAGGCAAGCTCGGGCGTGTTGTTCTCGCGGCTCAGATGCGCCAGAAGGATTCCCCTCGTGCCACTCGCACAAAGCCGCGCCGCCAGAAGCGCACTCTCCCCGTTGGAGAGATGTCCCCTGCGGGACGCAATACGCCGCTTAAGATCCTGCGGATAGGGTCCGTACTGCAGCATCTCCGGATCGTGATTGCTCTCTAATACGACCGCGCGGCATCCCGTAAGTGCCGCCTCGACCTCGGGCGTAACGTAGCCAAGGTCGGTCGCGTAGCCGATGCAGAGGGGCCGGCCCTCCTGTGGGATCTCGATGCGATAGCCCACCGATCCGCGGCTATCGTGCGGTGTCGGGAAGGAGGTCACGGTCACTCCGCAGATCTGCTCCGTCCAGATGGGCGGATGCGGGCGAAGATAAGGGGCGACGGTTGGCTCACACTCCAAGCGCGGCAGGCAGGCCGTGGGCAGATAAACGGGGATGGGGTGCTTCTTGATCCAAACCGCGAGCGCACTGACATGGTCGGTATGCTCGTGCGTCAGGAGGATCGCCCGAATGCTGCTCTCCTCGATCCCCGCCTCGCGCAAGGCTGCGCAAAGACGCTTGGCATTTTTCCCCGCGTCGATCAGGATCGCCCCGCTCGGCGTGCTGATCACGAAGGCATTTCCGCTCGATCCGGAATACAGGGACACAATACGCACGTTGCTCATCCGACCAGATTCTCCAGATAGGGCAGAAGGAACAGATAGGCGTAATCCAGGATGAGGGTGACGACGATGGGAAAGATCAGCGTCAGCATCCACTCCGAACGAAGCAGACGGTCACGGTGCGCCTGCAAAAAGGCGCGCTTTTCCTCCTGCGTCATATTGGACGGAAGCATCTCCTCCGTGGCATTCTTCCACGCCAGTCCGCGATTGTAGATGACATAGACCAGCGCAAGGACTGCGCCCAGTCCGATATACAGAATGTGCATCGGCAGACCCCGATCCGCCAACAGGAAATAGATCACCGCGAGAATGACCGTATGCAGAAGCAACCGCAGCGCAAGCTTCTTCTTTTCGGGCTTCATGTTCACCCCTCCTTTCCTCCTTGGGGGAGGCCGCGGACAAAAGGCTCCCTGCGGGAGCGCGTTTGCGCCGACCTCCTCTCGATTGCTTTTAAAAAACCTTGATCGCTCCCTCGGGACGAATGCGAAGCGCCATGCAGGATCCCTTTCCAAAGACGGCATCCATGACGTCCTTGAATTGCGCAACGCGCTTGCGCGGAACGAAGGCCTGAACCGTTCCCGCAAATCCGCCTCCATGCACACGCCAGGCCGCACGGCAATCCTTGAGTGTCCGCTCGGCAAGGCAGAGAGCCAGGGAAAGTCCCTGCTCGGTCAGATTCTTGGTCGTATAGACGTTTTGCAGATAGCAGAAGGAGGAGCGTCCCGATTCCAGGACTCCCTCGAGAAAGGCGTCCAGATCACCGCGGCGCAGGGCCTCCCTTTGCAGGGCAACGCGGCGGTTCTCTCCAAAGAAATGGAGCGCGCGCAGGATGGCGCGGTCGCCGACCGTTTCGCGAAGCGCGGGAATCTTGGCGATCAGCGCATCCTCGTCTGCCTCACGCAGAACCGCAGCGCCCAGCGCGGATGCCACCGCCTTCATCTCGGCAGGGACGGCGGCGTAATCGTCGGTCAGGTCGGCGTGGTTGCCTCCCGTGTTGACGATGCAAAGGTGGTATCCCTGCTCGGTCATATCAAAGTCCAGCTTCTCTACAACGGGGGACTTCGGATCGGCAAAATCAATGGCCACGATGCCGCCGGCGGCGCAGGCGACCTGATCCATCAGTCCGCAGGGCTTTCCGAAAAAGACGTTCTCGGCATACTGCGAGATCTTGGAGATCTCCACGTAGGAGATCCTCGCGTCATTGTAAAGATGATTGAGCAGCGTTCCGATCATATCCTCAAAGGCGGCAGAGGAGGAAAGTCCCGAGCCTCCGGGAACGCTTGAGGTGGTATATGCGTCAAAGCCGCCTACGCGGTATCCCTCGCCTGCAAAGCCTGCGCAGACCCCCGCGATCAGGGCATCCGAGCGGCCGAAGCGCTCGCTTCTCGGCAGGCAAAACGCCGCGGGATCCACAACGTCCTCATCAAAGCCCTCACTCTTGACGCGGATCACGCCCGTGTCCGAGGGAGCGGCAACCGCCAGGATGTCCAAATCCACCGAGGCGGCAATCACGCATCCGTGATTGTGGTCGGTGTGGTTGCCCGAAAGCTCACTCCGTCCCGACACCGAATAGAACGCGACCGCGCGCTCCTCTCCGTAAAGAGATGCAAAGGATTCCAGCGCCCCGGTATAGCGTCGGCGTTGCTTTTCCAGGGACTCCTCACCGTACAGGGAGAGCAGTCTTGCATCCAACGCTCCTGTGCGGAGAGCGTTCTTCCATTCGCAGATCTTTCTCATGTTCATTCCCTTTCTTTTTTACAGATCAAAAAACAGACAGGAGGGCAGAAAGCAACGCCCTTGCGGCGTCGCTTTCTACGCTCCCGAAAATTCTTATGCCTCCGCTTCCTCAGAAGGCTCCTCGACGGCTTCCTCAGCCGCTTCCTCAACCGTTTCCTCAACCGCTTCCTCGGCCACGAGCTCCTCCTCGGAGGTCTGCGGCAGGATTTTCTCTTCGGTCACGGCCGGCTCCTGCAGATCCAAAAGGATCGCACCCAGCTCGTTGATCAGCTCCATTGCCTTCTTACGGCTGACGTAAACGTAGATCGCTGCCTCCTTCTTGCGTCCCCTCTTGTCCACGGGCAGCTTGCCGATGGAAAGGAAGGAGAGAAGCTCCTGCTTATGCACGTCGCCGCCAATGGAGAGCGCCAGAACGTTCTTGGTCACAAGGGCATACAAGAGGATCAGGATCAAAAACAGCGCGCCGCCGACCGCGATCGGCAGGAGCGTGGGACGTGTGGCTGTACCCTCCCACTCCATCTTGGGCAGGAAAGCAAGCAGCAGCGTTCCGACGATGCCGAGTGCCAGGAAAAGGATCGCAAATACCATGTAGGCGGGATTGCGCTTGCGGGAGAACGCGGTGTTGAGATAACGCGCGTCCCCTACGGGGATCTCCTGGCGCGTTACCGAATACGCGGAGCGTGTCTGGTGAACGATGCGCTTGTTCGTAACGGTCAGCGAATTTTTGGAGATGTTCGCACCGCGTGCGGACTTTGCGTAGTCAAAGGACTTGATCACGACTTCATTCTTGCTCAGTTTCATGGGTGGAATTCCTTTCTTCTGTAAAAATTTTGAGTGTCAAGCGAAATATTTCTGTATCAAAACGCGCGTTTGACGGCGCGGAACAGACAAACAAGCAAGGCAAGCGCAAGCCAAAGCAGGGAGAACGCCAGAATGAGGACGAAGAGCGAGAGCAGCTGCAGACTCCACAGGCGCAGGGCGTGAAGGATCGCGCTCTGCAGGCCGAGAAGCCTTGCCAGGGGCGAGAGGATCGCGCAAAGCGCGAGGTAAAGCCAAAACGCGCTCGCACTGCCCTTGATGTCCTGCCAGCTGAGCCGAATGTGCAGGCAGACCGAGAGGATCACGAGAAGACCCACAAGGCTTCTCGGCCAGTCGGCCCGAAAGGCGGAAGGAAGGGACGCCAGTAAGGAAAGGCTTTGACGGAACAGGTCCGTCGGGGTAGGCGATGTGCCTAAAAGGGAGACCGAAGCGGAAAGATGCGCATTCCATTGTGCGGGAAAGCAAAGCCAAAGTGCAAGCACCGTAACGCCGAGTCCGCTCAGGATCGGGCCGATGCCGATGAACAGATTGCCAAGCCTTGCCCAGAGGTTGCGGCGGTTGTAGCGATGCTCCACAAAGCCGTACATCCCGTTTCTCGCCCTCGGCGACCAGAGCTTGACGCACTCGATCCGATGCGCAAAGAGCGGACACATCATCGCGTGTCCCAGCTCGTGTACGGGAGTGCCGATCACCGCCGTCAGATCAAAGACCGCGCCGCTTCCCCGTCCGATCAGCCTCGAAAAGGCCGCAGCGCAAAGCTCCACCGTAAGTCCGCAAAGCAGGATCACGCCAAGCGTCAGAAGAACCCAGGCGGCAAGATCGGAAAGATAGGACAGAATCCAGTTATGCATGCCTTCTCCTTTCCTCCCGACCGAGTGGGGCGGGAGAAATCAATGCTTTCGTTTTTCGGTGAGCTTTAAGACGTCGTTCGGCTTGCCGATCACCATGATGTGATCCTCGGGACGGAAGACGTAATCCGCGCCGGGCATCGGCTGCAAAGCATTCTTCCCCTTGACCGCTACGATATTGACCTTGTGCTTCTTTCGCACGTCCACCTCCTGGATGGTCTTGCTGTTCCAAGACGTCGGGACCGGGATCTCGTAGATGGAATATTCGGGAGTCAGCTGAATGTAGTCAAAAACATTGTTCGCACTGTAACGAACGGCCAGATTCTCCGCCAGATCGCGCTCCGGATAGATGATCTCGTCCGCGCCGATCCGCAGCAAAAGCTCGGCCTGAATCTCTTGATTCGCCTTTGCCACGACCTTCTTTGCCCCCTCGTGCTTGAGCAGCGTGGTGATGATGAGAGAGGACTGAAAATCCTCGCCGATGGAAACAAAGCAGAGGTCCATCGAGCCAACTCCCAGAGAGCGGATCACAGCCGCGTTGCAGCAATCTCCGATATGGGAATCGGTGAACTCCTCCGCGATCTCATTCACGCGGCTCGCATCGCGGTCCACGATCATAACGTCGTTGCCCAGCGCCTTCATCTTGTGCGCCAGGTGATACCCAAATCGGCCCATGCCGATGATCAGTACCGATTTCATAAGATCTACACCTTCCTTTTTTCTGAAAGATTCAAATGGAATGTCTTAACCGATTAAAACCTTCTCGGTCGGCCGCTCCAGCGGCTCGGCCTTCGCTGTTTCTCCCAATGCCAGGAAGAGCGAAAGTCCTCCAAGACGTCCCGCATACATCAAAAAGATCAGGATCAGCTTGGATCCGATGCAAAGCGTTGGGGTCAGGTTCATGGAAAGTCCCACCGTCGCAACCGCCGAAATAGTTTCATAAACGACTGCAAGGAAGGGCGCATCCTCCATCGCGCAGATCAGCGCCGCGGCGATCACCGCCATGAGCAAATAAACCCCTACGATCGCCCCCGCCTGCCGCACGATGCGGTTTTCGATCCGCCGTTTTCCAAAAACGACGGTATCCTTGTTTTGCGCAAAGCGAAGAATACTGAAAAGAAAGATCGCGGCCGTGGTCGTCTTGATGCCGCCTGCGGTCGATCCGGGAGAGCCGCCCACAAACATCAAGCAAATGGAGCCGATCGCCCCGGTGTCGCTCAATGCTGTCTGATCGACCGTAAAGAACCCGGCCGTTCGGACCGTAACCGACTGGAAGAGCGCAGACATCCAACGCTCGCCCTGCGACATTCCCGCAAAGGCATGGTTGTATTCGGTCATGTAGAAAAGCACGCATCCGCCGAAAAGCAGAACACCGGTTACGCAAAGCACCAGCTTGCTGTGCAGGTGAAGCCTGCGGAAACGGAAGGCGTTGCGGAGCAGATCGTCCCAGACCAGAAAGCCAAGACCCCCGACCACGATCAGAAACAGGATCGTAAAGCTGACGAGGGGATCGTTTCGGAACATGGAAAGAGAGGAGGATCCCTCCGGTCCAAAGAGATCCAGCCCCGCATTGCAGAAGGCAGAGATCGAATGGAAGACCGCATACCAGATTCCCTTCCCTCCATACACGGGGTAGAAGCGGCAGGCCAGCAAGGCAGCACCAACGCCCTCAACAAGGAGGGTGCCGATCAGGATCTGTCGGAAGGTGGCCATAACGCCGCTCATCTGGAGAGAGCCCATGCTCTGCAGAAGCAGACGGCGCTCATGCAGGCTGACCTTGCGGTGGACGAAGAAGGAAAAGAGCGTAACGACGGTCATAAATCCAATGCCGCCGATCTGAACGAGGAAAAGGATCACGATCTGCCCAAAGAGCGACCAATGGGCACCCGTATCGAAAACGACCAGACCGGTCACGCAGGTGGAGGTCGTTGCCGTAAAGAGCGCATCGACAGGATGCGTCCAGCTCCCCTCCGCCGAGGCGAAGGGCGTACAGAGCAGGATTGTCCCTACAAGGATCACCAGGGCAAAGCTGATGGCAATGATCCGGGTGTTTGTCATTTTCATTTTTAGCTTGTGAAATGCCATGTAATCCTCCAAGCAAAACCCGAAAAATCCGACGGTCGTGCATAATACAATCGAAATAACCAGATATATTATAGCACACTTCCCAAAGCCTGTCAAGAAATCCTAAGATGATTTTGCACCGCCGCGCAGGATTTTCCGCATGCCTTGAGAGAGGGCAAAGGATCCTGGAAGGCCCCCGGGAAGTCATGGCCACCGGCCCCGCCGGTGGCGTTCGTGATACAAGAAAGGGCGCCCGCCATGCACGACCGTGCAAGGCAAGCGCCCTTGGGAGCTGCTTTATTGAATTTGGGAGGGATCCCAGCCTGCAAGAAGCTTCATCAAATAGTCCATATCGGCCTCGGTGAGCGCGCCGTCCCCGTTCAGGTCGGCCAGCAGCTCTACCGCCACCGCATCGGTATCCCCCGCGAGATATTGCAGGAGTGCCGTTGCATCTCTGGTATCCGTATCATCGTTTCGATCGACATCTCCCGTTTCGGGAGGCTGCTCGTCGGGACGCAAGACGAAGACTGCCCCAGAGGCGATCGGCAGGATCGGTACCCCGTCCTGCGTGTAAAGAGCGCCCTCCGGTGTGATCTCGCAGGAGAAGGCCTGTGCGGGGTTCTCTCTGGAGATAAAGCGAAGCTTGAGCAGCTCTCCCTCGGTCACGCCCTGCGTGCCCGCAAAGGAGATCTTGATCTTCCCCGCCCCGTAATGTTCATTTACGGTAACGGAAAAGCCCTGCAAAACGTCGGTATATCCAAGGAATCGGAGCTGCTCTGCGTCATAGGAAACGGTCAGACTTCCGCCGGCCGCACCGGGCGTTGCCGCAAAGGAAACCGCAGCTGCAAATTCCTGCCATGCCGTCACCTCCTCCGGCACCGTCAGGGAAAGGCTGTGCGTACCGATCCCCACCAAGCCGCCGCCCGCGTTTGCGCCATGCTCCTGCTGATCCTCCGTGTAAAGCAGAATCTGCTCGGCGCGGATCTGCGCCTGTCCGGCCTGCAAGGCCGTAAAGGTCAAAAGACAGATCTCTCCGCTTCCGCGAAGACCGCCTTGTCCGAGGAAATTCAGGCGTACGGCATTCTCCCGATACGAGGGATTCACCGTTGCCATGCATCCGTTCAAGAAGGAGCCAAGCTCCGCAGAGGTAAGCGACAGCAGGGTCGGATCGTAAACCAGATTCAGACTGCCCGACGTGTAGGTCGCGCCGACCGTATCCAAGCGGACCGCCAGCGTGATGCTCTCTCCGGGCGCCAGGTATCCCTTTCCGATCGCAAGATTGGGCTTTGAATAAACCGTGACAGTAAATTTCGACGTCCAATAGCCCCCGTTACGGTCCTGTACCGCACAGCGCATTTGGACAGTCCCTGCACGCTTTGCCGTAACCAGACCGTTCTGATCGATCGTTGCAATGCTCGTGTTCTGCGACGTCCAACGCACGCTCTCCACCGACGCATCCTCGGGAGTGAGCTGATAGGACATCTGTGCCTGCTCTCCCAGACCCATCATCAAGGCATCGGTCGAGAGGCGAAAATCGGTGATCGACTTGATGACCGTTACGTCACAGACCGTCCCCTTTGCCGTCGCGGTCACGCTCTTGCCGGCCTGGTTATACAGGTTCAGCTCCTCAAAGGAGAAGCTTGCCGTGCAAGAGCCGCTTGCCGTGGGGCGGAATCGAAAGGTTAAGATCACGCCGGATTTTGTCCCCGACGTTGCCGCAAAGCTGACACGGATCCGATTGGTGGCATAGGAAGCGTTCACCTGACAGTTGTACGTCCCCGAATGGAAGGAGTCAAGCTCCAGAACAGAGGAATCGTAAACCAGATTGAAGCTTCCGCCAAGAATGGGCTCCGTCGAATCCAAACGGATCTCAAGATCTCCCTTTTGGCTCGTGATCTCGCTTTGCACCGCCGTAAGCGTGGCGGATGCGTCCTCGGCGCAGATCGGAATCTGCGCCGTGAACAGCATCACAAGGGCAAGAAGAATGGATAGAATTTTCACTTTCTGCATTCTCTTCGTATCCTTTCCGAATCCTGGGTCAGAGTCCTACGTCGATCCGCAGGATCTCGTTTGCATCGATCACCGTGACTCTTCCGTCGCGGTTCACGTCTGCCAGAAGCTGCTGCTCCTGATCAAGCGTTTCCAGACCTGCGTCATAACGCAGGAGCAGGATGGCGTCGGCGCTGTTGACCGCACCGTCGCGATTGATATCTCCGTAGGCATAGATGCTTTCCTCTACGAAGGTTGCTGTGATCACCACGTTATCCGAGGGCATCACGAAGCCGCCGTTTTCAACGATGTGTTCCGTTCCGTCCACAGAATATTTCAGGGACTCTGCAAGGTAGGCATATCCGGCGTCTGCCAGTGCCTCGGCGGTGATGTAATCCCCTGCCTTGGCGCGCGTCTTGGATACGACGATGCGGCCTCCGCTGACGCTGACGACCGTGATCGTATAAACCTCGTAGGTGCGGATGCTCCTGGGCGATGCCGCACTGTACATCGTCGCGCTCTGCCGTCCGTCGCTCGCCTCAATGTAGTACTCCACGCCATCTTCGGTCACAACGCCTGCGGGAATGGTCGCGGTGTAGCGGTTGGAGGTGCCGGCGCCGCCGTACATGGGCACGCAGGAGTACTCGGTGGTACCCTTTACACGGTAATACAGATTGACGAAGGAAACGCCAAGGTTATCGTACACGTTGGCAACGATGGAGATCGCCGCTCCCTGCGGAGCTTGATTCACTGCAGCGTGCGAAAGAACGGGAGGCGTGGTATCCTGTGCGGATGCCATTGCAACACCCGAGGGCTCGGATTCCTTAAGGTCCGTGCCGACCACGGTGAAGTAGTAGTAATACTGCACGCCGGGAGCAACATTATCATCCACAAAGGAGGTAACACCCTGCGAGATCAGCGTGGTGTTGATCTTCTGGTAGGTACCGTCCATCAGCTCGCTTCGGTAAACGTTGTAGCCTGCCAGAGTTTCGTAGTCATCCTGCGTCCACTCCAGGGAAACGTAGCCGTCGGCTCCGTTTGCCTGCATGGACATGGATTTTGCACCGGAGGTTGCGATGGTGAATGCAAAGCGCTCGTAATCGTTTCCGGTCACCAGCCAGCTATCATCCGCAGCCACCGCGCCGCGTACCTTGAAGAACTGCGTGCCGGATCCGGTAACCGCCGAGATCTTGGTGGTTCCAACCCAGGTTCTTGCATCCTTCCAATCACCCTCCACGGCAAAATCGCCGAAGGGATAATCGCTGCCGTAAGCAACCAGGGGCTGCACGGCCGTATCCATATCGCGGTTGAAGGAAACCTCAACCGTGATCTCCTCCAAGCCGACGGAGGAAACGATGTTGCCCTCGCTGTTCTTGACAACGATGGAGGTCACGAAGGGATAAGCCGTTTCAGAGGGCGCGGTAAGGATGGGATCGTACAGGATCTCTCCATAATTGAAGCTATCGTTGACGTCATAGATGATGCGGTCGATCAGATCGGTCTTGGTCGTTCCCCAGAAGTTTCCGATCAGGGAGCCGATCTGGTTGTAGCTCTGTTCTGCCTTCAGATCCATCCAGGAGGTGGTATCCGGGTTTGCAAACGCATTGAGGAAGGCGTTTCCTACGTCCTTGGAATTCTCCACGATGTACTCGTGAAGCACCTCGTCGTAGTACTCACGCAGAGCGGCCTGCAGCTGCTTGAGCGACCAGTCGGGAGAATACTCCGTGGTGGGATAGAGGCTATCCTTGTAGGACTGCACCTCGGCCGCCGTGTTGTTGATCGTTACGGTAAAGTCGATCCGATCGCCTTCGTTGTAGAAAATATCCTGTGCCGCATCCTCATAAACCGTCACCGTATAGGTTTCTCCCGCCGTCAAGGGCTCCTCGAAGATCAGGAGAATCCTTCTGCCCTCCACGCGGATCTCAAAGGCAGGATAATTGCCCTTCGAATCCGTCACCGTGGTGGCAAGCAGCAGATCGGTGGGAAGCAGAGGCAGACTGAACTCCAGCGTGATGGTCGTGGCAGGATCCACCACAGGAGCCTGCGGATCGGTTACGTCGATCTCGGTTTCGCCTACCAAAACCTTGTTCAGGATCAAGCTGTGAATGTCGATCTCGGTTTCGGTAAAGTAGGGAGAACAAAGCGATTCTTGATAATTGTTCGAGGGCTTTGCGTTGCCAAAATACTCATACTCTCCAAACATCTGCACCGTGCCGTCCGTAAAGACAATCCAGTTGCGTCCGATCTCGGCAATCGCCTTACCCGTATCAATATAATGCAGATAAGAATTTACAGAATCCTGCGTCCAAGTATAGCCGCTGTACTGCGCCGCAAGCGGGCAGCTCGAGGGGTATTGACCGAAGTAGGCGAGCTTGCCATCCTTCGTAAGCATCAGCAGATCGAGGTCGTATCGCAGACGAACAACATCCGCAAGCTCAAGATTGAGCTTGTAGAAGTCATGGTTCTTCAGCTCGTTGAAGACCGATTCGCAGTTCTCGGGGTTGCCACGCAGCGGATAATAGACGCCGCTCTCGCCCAGCATAAAGCTTCCGTTGCCAACAGTGATGTCGGTAATGGGCTCTTTGTTGAATACGAGCTCCAGGTAGCCTCCGTTGGGATCATAGCGCCATACCAGTCCCTTGTTGATCTGCAACAGGAAAAGACTGCTATTGAAATCCGAATATGCGATATCCTGAATGCCCGCAATATCCTGAACCTCATCTTCTTGATAGTTCAACTGAAGGGGCATACCCTCCTGCGAATAGACGCCGTGCGTCGAGATCTTGCGAAGCGTGCCGTCCTTCAGCAAAAGCACCAGATAATCGTTCGCATAAGCGATCTTTTGCACGTTCTCCTTGGTCAGGATCGGCGCCTCCTTTTGCAGGGAGGAATAGAACAGCAAGGTTCCGTCCTCCTCCAAAAACAGAATCAGGAAGGAGTTCGCATCCGATCCGTACCAATACGCGGGAACGTAGAGCACCTGCTTCATCGCCGCGATGTCCAGGATCTCCGCGGTCGTAGCTTCAGCCGTCTGCTCGCCTTCGCCCTCGCCCTGTGCAGGCTCCTGCACGATCGGCTTTTGGAAGACCAGCTTCTCGGGGACCAGGTGATTCGCATCCGCCATCCACAGGCATCCGTCGGCCTCAAAGAGGAATCCATTGTCATACTTTTGGGAAACGTGCTTGATGGATGCATCCGCAAAATCGGTCAGGACCGAAACCACGCAAACAACAGGCTCGTCGATGCCCTCGCAATAGCAGTAAACGGCAGTAACACCGGCCTTGAGCGCGGTTACCGTTCCGTCGGCACTCACCGTTGCAATGCTTGGATCCGCAACCGCCCAGGTAAAGCGGCCGCTGTTCTCGAGATAGGTCGGTGTTACCGTACCAACCAGCTGCGCGGTCTTCTTCTCTGCAAGATCCAGAAGCAGGAACTCCTCGGACAGTGTAAAGGACTCAACGGGAGTGTAAACCGTGACCGTGTACGCATACGAGTGTGGACCGTCGAAGGTGGTAACCGTAATGGTAGCCGTACCGTTCTGCTTACCCGTTACAAGGCCGTCCTGCGTAACGGTAGCCACGTTCTCGTTCGAGGAATGCCAGGTCACACGCTTCATGCTGGCATCGGCAGGTGCGATCGTCGGCGTCAGATATTGCGCATCGCCGTAGCTGAGCGTCAGCTGTCCGACGGTATCGGTAATACCGGTGACGGGAATTGCAAAATGCAGCTCTCCCGTGGTGGTGAAGTTGAAGTCCAGATCCGCCGTGGTATTCCGGAAGATATCCAGAACCAATCCGGACGGAATGCTCAGCGTGTAGAGGGTACCTTCCTTGAGGGGCTCCTTAGGCGTTATGATCAGGGAACGATCCGAAATGGTGATCTTGATCGGAACCAGATTGCCGCCCATGTCGATCAGCGAAATGCCGTCAAGCACCATGAAGATCTGCTCGTCAAAGGTCAAAACGAAGGAGGAATCCACGCCCAGCTGCACTGCAAGCTCTCCCGCGGAAAGCTCTACCTTTGCGTCCCCGTTTACGCCTTCTGCCTTCTCAAGCAAAATGTCCGCGTACTCACCCTGTGCACCGAACCAGGAAACGACCGGCATGCGGTAGTTTTGTCTGTCCAGATTGTTGTTAGCAAGGATGATCTTGTAGGAGGTATCACCCTGATAACGGGTCGCCTGATAGGCGCGAACCGTTCCGTCTGCCAGAACGAAGTATCCGGTGGAGAGATCCACAACGGACGAAAGGCCCCGAATCGGACGCGCGATCATCGTCGTGTGGTCTGCCGAAAGATCCGAAGCATCCACCCGATCTTTCAGACCGATTGGCATCTCGTAGCCGCTTCCAATGTAGAAGACGCTGCCGTCTGCCATTCTGGCAATGAATCCATCGTTTCCATTAAAATCTGCCGCAGCGATCTCTGCGATCTGATCCTTGATGGACTGGTATGCGGCGCTCTGCGTGATCGAGATCAGCTCAGACACCGTCACCTCTCCGTCATTGTACAAAACGCGGTAGATTCCGCCATTCTCGCCAATCGCATAATCGTGGGTCATGGAGAGAATCTTTTCATTGTTCGGAATGCTTACGGTCTTGAAGGCACTGTTGACAATACCGTCCGCCAGTGCGGAATCCTTTACGTAACGGAGCAAGCCTTCCTTGACAAAGAAGAACGAATTGTTCCAATAATACATCTCCGTAGCACCGGTCAGCAGCGTGCATTTCGTGTGCTTTCCGAGATTGGAGCTGTAATAATACACGGATCCGTCGGTCTTGGCATAGAAGATATACTCACCGCGAGGAACGACCGAAGCTACGTCATCCGCAACCAAGGTTTTCCAATCGTTGCGCATGTTGCAATCGGTGTAATAAAGCTGATTCTCCGTGGAAATATAATAGATGCGGCTCCAATACGTATCCCGAACAATTTCCTTTGCCTTGAATCCTGCCCGACGAGGCAAATACACATTCTCGTTATTATAGTTGTTCGTTGTAATGTACCAAACGGAATTGTCCTCTGCAATGAAGAAGGTATCATTGGACTGGTTGCCATGCACCGTCTTGATCTCGGCCGAGGTGGTGTCCGCGACGACGTCCACCAGAGCGTAGTAGGACTCGCCCGTGATCGAGGAGGTCACATAGACCAATGTGCTTCCCAACGCCTTTGCGGTCAGACGACCGTTCGCATCTACCGTGACGACGTCAGCATTGTTGCTTCCGTAGGTCAGCGTTCCCAGATGCGCGTAATCGGGATAGGAGGAGATCTCCAGCTTGCCAGTTTCTCCAATCTCCAGATGGAAGTAGCCCGTGGAAAGGGATACGCTCTCGGGAGCGGTGGAAACCGTGACCTGATACGTGTGCGTATGGCCGCCATCCATCGTTTTAGCGGTGATCGTTGCCGTGCCGTTTCTCCATCCGGTCACTCGTCCGTCCTGTGTAACGGTTGCCACGGCTTTATCCGAGCTTTCCCAGATCACAGTCGGCAGGGTCGCATCGGCAGGCGTCACGGTCGGCATCAAGCTCTGCATCTCTCCATATTCGAGAGTAATCTGCGTAACCGTATCCGTAATTCCCGTTACGGGAACCTCCAGACTCAGCGTTCCTTCGGTTGTGAAATGGAATTCCAGGATGTCCGTCGTGTTCTGGAAAATATCCTGCACCGTGTTGTGGGAAATGCTCAATGTATAGAGCATGCCGCCGCGCAACGCCTGTGCCGGCGTTACGGTCAGGGTGTTGCCGGAAATCGACAGCATAACGGGAATCAAGTTGCCCTCAATGTCAACCAAGGCAACGTTTTCGGTAACCGCGTAAAGCTGCTTGTCAAATCGGAAGACGAAGGAGGAGCCAGCCTTCACGCCCTCCGTCAGATTTTCACCCTGTGTAAGCGGCGTAACAGCATCACCGGCAACGGCCGATCCGCTTTGCAGCAGGATATCGGTGCGGTCGCCCTGCGCGCCGAACCAGGAAACGACGGGCATGCGGTAGCTTTGCCGCTGCACGTTGTTGTTGGCAAGCATAATCTTGTAGGTGGTACCATCCTGATAATTGGTAGCCTGATATGCGCGAACCGTTCCGTCCGAAAGCACGAAATAGCCGATCTCCAGATCCGCAACCGATGCGATGCCCTGAATCGGACGTGCAATGATCGCACCGTTCTCCGCCGTCGTATTGGAGGTGTCCACGCAATTCTTAAGACCCACCGGAAGATTGGAAGCGTTTCCGATGTAGAAGACGCTGCCGTCTGCCATTCTGGCAACAAATCCATCGTTGCCGTGGAAATCTGCCGCAACGATCTCCACAATTTGCTCTTTTATCGCCTGATACTCCGCATTTCCGGTGATCATAGTCAGCTCAGTGGCCGCTCTCTCGCCGTTCATCTCGGAAATGCGATACAGTCCGCCCTTTTCACCGACGGCATAATAGCGCGTCATCGAAAGAATCTTCTCGCCCGTTGGAATGTCCACGGTCTTGAAGGCACTGTTGGTAAGGCTCTCGTTCAGTGCTTGTGCTGTAGCGCATCGCACCTCTCCCGTTTTGCTCAGGAAGAAGACGGCACGATAGTCAGAGGAGTAAAGGTCGGTCGTACCGGTCAGCATAGTGCATTTCGTGGTGGTTCCCTGCTCCATATGGCGGTGGTAAACCGATCCGTCGCTCTTGAGATAGAACAAATGCTGACCACAGATGGCCGCTGCCGTTACGTCTTCCGCAATCAAGAAAGGCGTTTCGTTTGCAAACAGATTCGTGCGATAAAGATCGCCGTCCATGGAAATGTAGCAAACCTCCACGGTGTAACGAGGATCCTTGATGACCTCCTTTGCCTTGAAATTGGCCTTGCGAGGCAAGTAGATATTTCCGTTTCCGTAAGAATCGGTCGAAACGTACCAAACGGTGTTATCCTCGGCAATGAAGAAGGCAAAATCGGAATGATGTCCGTCGCGATAGACCGTCTTGATCTCGGCCGAGGTGGTGTCCGCGACGACGTCTACCAGAGCGTAGTAGGACTCGCCCGTGATCGAGGAGGTCACGTAAACCAATGTGCTTCCCAACGCCTTTGCGGTCAGAACACCGTTCGCATCTACCGTGACGACGTCAGCATTGTTGCTTCCGTAGGTCAGCGTTCCCAGATGCGCGTAATCGGGATAGGAGGAGATCTCCAGCTTGCCGGTTTCTCCAATCTCCAGATGGAAGTAGCCCGTGGAAAGGGATACGCTCTCGGGAGCGGTGGAAACCTTTACCGTGAACACGGCAGTGAATCCGCCGTCGGCCGTAGTAGCCGTAATGGTTGCGGTTCCGTTGTAGTATCCGGTGACGTAGCCGGTGGGGTTCACGGTTGCCACTCTCTCGTCGGAGGAGCTCCAATAAACCTTCTGCATGCTTGCGTTCTCGGGAAGCACGCAAGCATCCAAAAGCTGGCTCTCTCCGTATGCCAGGGTGATCTCCGTTGCACTCTCTGCAACGATTCCGGTCACCGGCACCTCATAGACGGCAACGCCGGAAACGGTAAACGTAAAGGCGAAGCTGCGATTGGCGTTGTCAAACTCATCCATCATCACGTTGGCGGGAATCGTCAGCGTGTAATCGTAGCCTGCCTTCAAGGGGGACTTGGGCGTGATCACGAGGACATCGCCAAAGCGATCCAGGGTCGCCTCCACCTCCACCTTCTTGCCAAAGCCGTCCTTGAGCAGAATGGACTGGAAGGTGCCCTTTTGTGCCTGCTTGGAGAGCGCCAGGCGAAGCGCGGAGGCGGGATCGACAAGTCCCTGCAGCAAGCCCTGCAGCTGGATCTCCTCGGTCACCGTGCTGCCCTCACCGTTTGTGAAGGTCACCTTTTCCACCGTGATGCCCTGTCCGTCATCCTCCATGCCGAACCAAGGATTGACGGGACGCTTTTGCGTTCTGTTATTGTTATAGGTCTTGCCGTTGCCAAGAACCGCACTGTAATCCGTAATATACGTACGGACCGATCCGTCCTCGGCGATCAAGGCACCCTTGCCAAGCGATACGATGGGATCCTCCAGATCCAGGAAGCAATATCCGATTCCACTGTACGCAGGGATATCAATCAGGTCGGAGAGCATATTCGTGTCGCCGGGATAGTAGTATCCCGCATACACAACCCGTCCGTCGGCAAGCAGGAGCAGCCAATGGGAGGTTACGGAATTGAAAGCGTAGGTTGCATCCACCACCTGATCCCAGGTCACCTTCAGGGTCTGCGTCAAGCGCTCTATATCAAACTCGGAATTCTTGACCAGCTCCAATTCTCCGTTCGGGTATTCAAAGCTGTAGTAGGTGCCTGCCTCATCAAAGCAACCGTTCTCCTGCAGGAAGACGATCTTCTTATCCATCGCATAGGGCTGCGAATCAAAGGAAAGCGCTGTCAGAGGCTCGCCGTTTTGCTCCGGCGTATCATCATACCAGAGCGTTCCCTGGGCATCCAGGAAAATGTAATTTCCGTTGTGGCGAATTCCCCGGGTCACATCCTCAAGCCATTCATTCTGTACAGAGGTGCCGTTGGAATAGAACCAGACCGTTCCGTCGGCCTTCTGGTAATAGGCGCGACTTCCATTCCAACGAGAGGACCAAACGTGGGAAACCTTTTCGGAGATCAAGGCTCCCTCTCCGTTGGATCCGTTGGAATCTGCGGAGAAATACCGCAAATTGTTCTCCATGTCGATGTAGAACCACTCATTTGAGCCGACGGCGCTGACCTGCTTCGTCTTGTGCGGGAATTTCTGCGGCAGCTTGCTGTTGCCAAAGACGCTCTCGGTTAACAAGAGGTAGGTCGTGCCGTCCTCGGCGTAGAGCACCGATGCACCCTGCCAATTGCCGAGTGCCTCGCCCCGGACGATCTGCAAGGAATGACTGTCCTCCACAACGATGACCTTGGCCTGCAGCGCACGGTCGATCTCGGGGAAGGAGATCCACACCACGGCGTGTCCGGGTCCTACCGGCGTCAGCTCGCCGCGGTCGGACACCGTTACCACCGACGCATCCGAGGAGAGATATTCAACCTTGCCCACGGTTGCGTAAGCGGGAGAATAGCTGTAAGAGAGAACGGTCTTCTTCTCATCGTCCATGCCGCAAATGATATAATCCTGCTTCAGGGCGATCTCCGAGGGAGCAATTACAACCTTGACCGTGTAGGAGATCGAAAGCTCGGTTCCCACGACCTGTGCCGTAATGACTGCGGTTCCGCTGGAAAGAGCCGTTACCGTGCCGTCCATGCCAACCACGGCTACGCCGGTATCCGAGCTGGAGTAAGAGAGCAGCGCGGTTGCTTCTGCAGGAGCAATTACGGGGGAGAGCTTCTGTGTTTGCTGATACGCCGTCAGAAGGATCTCGGACGTCGTGTCCGTAATGCTTTCGGGTGCGTAGTATTGGGTAACGACCACCATCATCGAGGCGGTCAGACCCGAGCCGTCCACCGTAACCGTTACCTTGGCCGTGCCAAGACCGGTTGCCGTCAGCTTTCCGTCGGCGCTGACCGTGACAACGCTCTCGTTGTCCGAGCTCCAGGAAAGCGTGTAGTTGTCGGTTTTGGGATACACCGATGCCAGCACGCGATAATCCACGGTGTTGGAGGGAATCGTCAGGGCATCGCACTCCAAGGAAACCGAAAGCGGTGTGATCTCACCGGGAATCTCAATGATCACTCCGCGATCCCGATAGTCGGTGGAGGAGGGATTCTTGCTGAAAAGGGCTCCCATCCAGTAAGAATCTCCGGAATAGAAACTGGACATCCAGGCCTCTGTCGTCACGACGTCATCCTGGGTCTTGTTGTAGGAGGTGTAGATGTGGGGGATGGAGGAATTTGCCGGAACCTGCAGCCAATCCGCAGCATCGCCCTCTCCGACGTGGGTCACGCCCTGCTCATTTCCGTAGAAGCCGATATACAGGTGATGCAAACTGGGACCCCACGCATATTCCTGCAGGTCCTCGTTGTATGCAAAATAACGCTTTGCATACTCCAAAACGAATTCCTTCTCCGCTTCGTCGTCCAGGCGAACGACCGATCCTCCCAGGCGCTTTGCAAAGTCCTCTGCCAGAAGGATGGAGGGCGTCTGCAGAACGAAATAGGTGGAGCCCGTTTCGGGATTCTTCACGGGGCAGAAGGGATTCATCGTATTGATGCCGCTGTACGGCGTTTTGATCGTAAACTCGGAGGTCAGATAGGTGCGGTCGTCGATCTGCGACTCTACCAGGCGGTAGTTCTTCAAAAAGACGTTGTCACGGAAGGCCTCGACCGACCAGGTGTTAAAGTTGAGTCCGCAGCTGTCAAAGAGGTTGCCAACCAGCTCGCCCTCAACGCGCAGGCGGTAATCATAGTACATATAACGATATCCCAGCTCGTAGAAAATGGAGTTGGAGATCTTGTCTGCCACTACATAAGGAACGACGATGTTGTGGTACCAGCGGCCGTCCATATCCTGCCCTAATTCGCACATACTGTCGAAGATCAATTGCGTAAAGTAGCAGTGATCTGCCGTGGTGATGTCCAGGCACGGATTGGCAACGTTGCAGTAGGACATGTGGATCCGTCCGCCGGCTGCGCGTGTGCGGATGTCGATCTTCATATCGCTCATGCCGCCCGACGGGAAGATGTCAACGGGATTGGCCGCGGTTCCGCGGATGATCAGCTCACCGTCCACCAAAAGCTCGGCTACATCGGTTCCCGCATACAGCTCCTTGCTGTAATCGCCCCAGAACTGGATCTGCGTGCCCGGCTCGACCGTAACGGTAACACCGCTCTCGATCAGGGTGCTGCCGGCAATGATGTAATACCGATCTGCCGTCAGCGTCATATCCTTGTCGATCAGACGGGGAAGCTCATAGCCCTTGCGCACCTGGATGTTAAAGACATCCTTATCGAAGTGATAGGTCTTGACCTCGTCCGACTCGGTGTAGCTTTCACAGTCGATGATCAGGGAGAACGGGATGTGATAATCGTTTGGCGTATTCTCCGCCACCGTGAACAGGAAGGGATTGGAAATTCCCGTAATCACGCCGTCGGTGTCATAGGAGAAACCGTTGTTCGCACTGTTGAAGGTGCCAACGTCGCCGTAATCAATCGTATCGGTGATCCAGGTTACGTAAGGACTAACCGTGGGATCGGTCGCGCTGGCTGCCGCGAGCAGCTTGACCTTGGTGTTGCGCGCCTGCCCCCAGTGGTTGCGGATCAGAACGCCAAGACCGATGGTTTCGCCGGCGTCGATGATACCGTCGCCGTTGTTTTTCTCCGAATACGACTTATCGTCAAAGATGTAGTAATCGTAGTAGGAAACGTCCGGCTCGGGGATCTGGGTCATGGCCGCATAGGGATCGACCATCGGGAAGATTCCGTCGCTGCCGATGGCCGTGCCGACCAGCTGGCCCATGATGTAGCGGGAGGAATAGACCGACTTGTCGTCAAACTTGGCACGCAGAATGGCCGCAACCGCAGAAATATAGGGGCAGGCCATGGAGGTTCCGCTCCAGGAGGCGTAGCGGTTGCCGGGAAGCGTGCTGAAAATGGAAACACCGGGTGCACAGATCTCGTACTCCAGAGAATTGCGGCGGAGAATGTAGTCGGTATTGGAGAAGCCGGCAATGCCGCCACGGGAGTCGGTTGCCATAACGCCGATCACGAAGTTGTAGGCGGCGGGATAGGAGGGCATTCCGTGCTTGACAATATCCAAGCCGTCATTTCCCGCAGCGGCAACGAGAACCGCCGAGGTATATGCCAGGGCAAGCGCATCCTCAATGGCCGCAGAGCGCGCATAGCTACCAAAGCTCATGTTGATAACGTCCGCGCCCATCAGAATCGCGTAGTTGATCGCCTCGATGATGTCACTGTCACTGAAGATACCGCTGCTGTCGCCGGCCTTGATCGCCATGATCTTGGAGCCGTATGCAACGCCCACGGCGCCCATGGAGCCCTCGGAAGCAGCAATAATACCTGCGACGTGCGTTCCGTGTCCCATCTCGTCCATCGGATTCCCGTTTGCGTCAAAGATGTTTCCAACGGTAGAAACACCGTAAATATCGTCCACGTATCCGTTTCCGTCATTGTCAATGCCGTCCCCGGGTGTTTCGTTGACGTTGATCCACATGCTGTTGACCAGGTTGGGATGCGTATAGTCCACACCGGTGTCAATGACCGCAACGACGACCTTCTCCAGCTTTTCATGAAGCTGATTCTCATCGACGTACTTCCATGTGTTCTGCAAGGACGCGTCCTGCAAATGCCACTGATTGCTCATCAGGGGATTTTCCTCCGCCGAAGGAAGCTCCGAGCTTTGTCTTGTGTAGTTATACTCCGCATCCAGAACGTAAGGAACGTCCACGAAGGAAAGGGCTACCTCGGATGCTTTTTCCTCTGCAAATCCCACCATAACCCAACGGTAGGGCTCGGACACGCCAAGCTCTGCCATGGCCTCGGGCGTGGTAACGTCCACCATGGTGCGCACCAGCGTAACACCGCGCTCTGCCAGCTCTGCAGGGATCGGCGACAGGGCCGGCGCGTCCGCACGGAGCTTGAGCATCAGCGAATGCTCATCCACCTCGTCCGCATTCTCGGAATACTGGTATTCCTTGATCGAGGCAAAGGGCTCGTACGCATGCGAGATGCTTTCCTCCGTTTTTTCCATGGGATCCTTGCCCGAGGAGGGGTTGCTCTCCACGGCAAAGATCGTCAGGGGAACGGCCACGAAGGTGTTGACCACCATACAGATCGCCAACAAAAGGGAGAAGAATTTCTTTGTTGCTAAAGCTTTCATTTGCTTTCCTCCTGTTCACCGAGTATCCTCGGTTCCTCTGTTCTGTCATCCGCTTCCTTGTCCGGAACGTCCGCATCGATGGGCAGGGCCTCCGACGGCTCTGTGCCGCCCTCCTCCGCCGCATCACTCGGCGCGTTCCCTGCGGACGCTTCGTCCGCATCGGGCTTGGGTAGATCTTGGATCGGTTCCTGCAAAGATTCCTCTGCAGGCTCTTTTATCGATTCTTCAATGGGTTCTTCAATGGGTTCTTCGATCGATTCTTCAATGGGTTCTTCAATGGGTTCTTCGATCGGTTCTTTTGCAGATTCTTCCGTCCCCTCCCCTGCGGGCGGCTCTGCGGCGGGATCCGCAGAGGCTCCCGTGGATGCCTCCGTGACCGTATCTGCTTCCTTCGCCAACGGCTCCGTGACGGCTGCTTCGGGCTTGGGGGGAACGCCCTCGGGGGCAGGCGGTGCGGTAGGTGTCGGACGCTTCTTGCGCCGCTTCAACACCAGAATCAGAATAAGAATTCCAATGCAAAGTACTATCCCTGCAATCAGAGTGGGCAAGATCCATCCATCGGGGGAAAGGATCGCCATCTTGGGGATCTCCTCCGTCCTTTCAAATCCGCAGCTGCTGCAGGAGAAGCTCCGCACTCCCGTCGCAAAATACGTTGCGGGGGTGGTTACCGTTCCTGCATCCCATTCGTGTGCGGCGGACTGCATGTCCCCACAGGCACACACCCTTGTGTGCTGCTCGGCATCCTGCTTCTCCCACGCGCTATAGGTGTGCGTCGGATCCTTCGGAATCTCCTCGGTCCGTGTTTCGCCGCAGGCCGTACAGGTGAAGGTCTTCTCTCCGACGGCAAGGTGCGTTGCGGGGGTGGTGATCTCTCCTGCGTTCCAGCCGTGGGCCTCGGTGAGAATGTGATGACACTTGCTGCACTCCTGTTGGTGAGTGGATGCATCCACCGACGTGTGTGCTCCGTATGTATGCTTACAGATCACATTGACAGCTGTCTGCACCGTCATCCCCGTGATCTTCTCACCGTTGCAATACGCCTCCGCAATGTCCAGCGTCAGTGAAGCAACGGCTCCCAGAGGCGCGCCTTCGGAAATTCGGAACTCCAAACGGATCAGCTCACCCGTTGCAGATTGTGATGAAGATGCGACCCAAACCATGCGATAGGGCATCGTATCCGGGCTTGGACTTGCCTGATACCATCCTTCCAGAAGGGAACCGTTCTCTGCCCCCGTCAGGGTCAGAAGCGCGGGGTCGTACGAAAGAGAAAGTATAAGAGAGGTCAATCCCGGGTTGGCCGTCAGACGAACGGTCAGCGTAACCGTATCCCCGGCCTCGCCGTCAACGGCGGCGGCCTCAATCGTGAGCGTTGGTGATTCTGCTCCTGCAAAAACCGTCATGCCAAGCAAGAGCAAGACGCTCACCAAGAGCAAACATCCGATTCGTTTTTTCATGCTGTAAGATCCTTTCCTTGCCGTCCTTGCAAAAAATGCGCACAGCGGCATTTTTCCTACTAATTTCATTATACACCTGTGCTTTCCAAAAGTAAAGTCCTTTTTCCCGAAAAAGCCACCAAAAAAGCCGGCCTCTTTTTGTGAAATTGCACAAAAGCACGCGCGTTTTTGCAGAAAAGCAGACGTTAATTTGAAAAAGCAGACAAAAAACGGCGTCTGCCCACGCAAGCGCCTGCCGAAAAGCGAATCGCCCCCCCGGACATGCGAAAAGGACCGCCTCAAATGCACGCTCGCATTTGAGGCGGTCCCAAAGGGGATATGGTCAAGCCCAGGCCATGGTGGTGGGCTTCTCCTCGGTGATCACGATGGGCTGGAGGAAGGCTACGGCCTTGCGCAAGCCCTCGTCGATGGACATCAGGCTATCCTCATGCTCGATGGAAAGCACGCGGTCATATCCGCAAAGACGCAGGTTGGAAACCAGATCTCTCCAGTAGGTTTCGCCGTTTCCGTATCCGACCGTGCGGAAAACCCACGCACGGTGCAGCTCGTCGCCGTAATGCTTGGTATCCAGAACACCGTTCTTGGCCGTATTGTAGGCATCGATCTTGGTGTCCTTTGCATGGACGTGGTAGATCGCACCCTCCAGCTCGCGGATCGCAGCAACGGGATCCATTCCCTGCCAGATCAGGTGCGAGGGGTCGAAGTTCGCGCCGATCACGGGACCAACGGCAGCTCTCAGGCGCAGAAGGGTTTCGGGGTTGTAAACAACGAATCCGGGGTGCATCTCAAAGGCAATGTGCGGCACGTGATGCGCCTCTGCAAACGCGCCCGCTTCCTTCCAGTAGGGAATGACCTTCTCGTTCCACTGCCAATCGAGAATGGCAAGGAAATCCTCCGGCCAGGGGCAGGTGACCCAGTTGGGATACTTTGCGCCCTCGTGGTCGCCGGGGCATCCGGAGAAGGTGATGACGGTGTCCACGCCCATCTTCTCCGCAAGGAGCACGGCGTTGCGGAAATCCGTGTCAAACTGCTTTGCAACGGCTGCATCGGGATGCAGTGCGTTTCCGTGCGCGGCCAGCGCGCAGACGGTGACGTCATATTTCTTCAGCGTTGCGATAAAGGCATCGTACTTTGCCTCGTCCGCCAAAAGCTCTGCAGGATTGCAGTGCGCCTTTCCGGGATATCCGCCGGCACCCAGCTCAACGGTATGTACGCCCAGTCCGGTCAGGATCTGCAGGGTTTCCTCCAAGGTTTTGGTTCCGTAAAGATTTGCGAGAACACTCAGCTTCATAATTCAAATCCTCTCTTGCATGATAATTCGCCGCTCCCTCGCGCTCGCGCAACGGAAGGCAGCGCCGGCCCGTGCGGATCCCGCAAGGCCTTCTTCTCCCCTATCATACCACGGTTTTGGGAAAAATGCAAGGGGTTCCTTCTCTTTTTCTCCTGTAAATCCTTCGGTTTTTCTTGAATTTCATGAATTTTTCTCGAAAGCTCTTGTCAAAAACCGCTCGGTGTGCTAAAATGAATGTGTATGCCATATCGTAAAAGCAACGGAGGAGGACGCTATGCAAACCGATCTCTTTGGAAAACGACGCTATAAGGTCAATCTGCATACACATACGTCCCTCTCGGACGGACACCGAACGCCCGCAGAGGTGTTACAGCTCTACCGTGAGCAAGGCTATGACGCCATCGCCCTGACCGACCACTGGCTCTTTGGAGCCGGCTCGGAGGAGGACGGCATCATGATTCTCTCCGGTGCGGAGTACAACCTTGGCCATGCCGACGCGCGGGAGGGAGTATTTCACATCGTGGCGGTCGGATGCAGCCGCCCGCCGTCCGTAGCAAAATCCATGTCCGCGCAGGAGGTCATCGACGCCATTCACCGCGCCGACGGAATTGCCATTCTCGCGCACCCCGCCTGGTCGCTCAACACGCCCGAGGCCATTCTTCCGCTGCGCGAATTGGACGGGATCGAGATCTATAATTCGGTGTCGGGTGTCCATATGTCCCGCCGCGCGGATTCCTCCCTCATCGTGGATATGCTGGCCATGCAGGACTATTTTGCGCCGCTGCACGCCGCCGATGACACACACTACTACGACGGCACCGATGAATGCCTCTCCTGGATCATGGTCGAGGCCGAGGACAACAGCGCTGCCTCCCTGCTTTCCGCCATCCGCGCGGGCAAGCTCTACGCTACGCAGGGACCCGAGGTGCATCTCCGCCTTGACGGGGACGGCGTCACCGTTCTCTGCTCCCCCTGCTCCGAGATCGTCGTTTACTCCAATCTGGTCTGGAGCCGCTGCGCCTTTACCGGGGAGGCGCTTTGCCAAGCGCACTACAAGCTGACGGGCGAGGAATCCTTCGTCCGCGCCGAGGTGCGAACGAAGGACGGAAAGCGCGCCTGGACGCATTGCATTCCCCTGAAAACACAATGAGAAAGGATCACATATGAAGATCGGATTCGTATCTCTCGGATGTCCCAAGAATCAGCTGGACACCGAGATCATGCTGCACGAGGTTCTGGAGGCGGGACATGAGATCACGCCCGAGGACATTGAGGCAGACGTGATCATCGTCAACACCTGCGCCTTTATCGAAAGTGCAAAGAAGGAGGCCATTGACAACATTCTGGACGTGGCCTGGCTCAAAAAGCACCGCCATCTCAAGGCCATCATCGTCACGGGCTGCCTTGCCGAGCGCTACGGCGAGGAGATCTTCAAGGAGCTTCCCGAGGTGGACGCCGTGCTTGGTGTGGGAAGCATTCACCACATCGCAGAGGCGATCGAGGCCGTGACCGCCAAGAAGAAAAAGGGAGGCACAAAGCCGAAATACTACTCCCATGAGGATAAAAACACCGTTCGTCTGGGAGGCGACCGCGTTCTGACCACTCCCGACTATACCGCCTCCATCAAGATCGCCGAGGGATGCGACAACCGCTGTGCCTACTGTGCCATCCCCTCGATCCGCGGAAAATTCCGCAGCCGTCCCATGGAGGATCTGATCGCAGAGGCCCGTCAGCTCGAATCGCTCGGCATCAAGGAGCTGGTCGTGGTCGCGCAGGATATTACGCGATACGGTCTGGATCTGTACGGAAAATATGCGCTGGCCGAGCTGTTGCATCAGCTGACCGAGCAGACCTCGATCCCCTGGATCCGCCTGCTCTACTGCTACCCCGACAAGATCACCGATGAGTTGATCGCCGAGATGCGCGACAACCCCCGCATCCTCAAATACATCGACCTCCCCCTGCAGCATATCAGCGACCGGATGCTTTCGTCCATGAACCGTCACGGCGACCGCGCCATGATCGAGCAGGTCCTTGACAAGCTGCGCCGCGAGATCCCCGAGATCGTGATCCGTACCACCTTTATCGTCGGCTTCCCCGGAGAGAGTGAGGCTGACTTTGAGGAGCTTTGCGCCTTCGTCAAGGAGCGCAGGTTTGACCGTGCGGGCGTCTTCCCGTATTCGCGCGAGGAGGATACCCCCGCCTACGATTTCCCCGACCAGATCGACGAGCAGGTCAAGCAGGACCGCATGGATCTGTTGATGCGCGTGCAGATGGATATCAACGAGGAGCAAAACCGCAAAAAGGTCGGACAAACGATCTCCGTGCTTTGCGAGGACTACGATCCCGTAGCCGAGGTGCATTACGGAAGAAGCGCGGCAGACGCCCCCGAAATCGACGGCAAGGTCTATTTCAAGAGTGAGCGCCGCATCGCGCCCGGCTCCTTCGTTCCTGTCAAGATCCGCGAGGTCGTGGACTACGACCTGTACGGCGTTGCCGTTCTCAAGCAGCTTGACGCCTCCAAAAATTAAGAAAGCGAGCGTACGTGTTATGAAATTGAATCTTCCCAATAAGCTGACCGTTCTGCGGATGATCCTGGTTCCCATCTTTGTTGTCGTGATGATGGTATCGGACGCACTCTGGGCAAGCATCACCGGCCTCTGCCTCTTCGTGATCGCCTCCCTGACCGATATGCTGGACGGAAAGATCGCAAGACGCCACAACCTCATTACCGATTTCGGTAAATTCATGGACCCTCTGGCCGACAAATTCATGGTTCTGGGTGCCATGCTCGTGATCCTCTACAAATCCTTGACGAGAGAGGACGTGAACACCCTCTTCTGTGCGATCTTCTTCTGGGCCGTTCTCATCGTCATCTTCCGCGAACTTGCCGTCACCTCCATCCGTCTGGTGCTATCCGGCTCCAGCGGTCTTGTCGTTCCCGCGAATATGCTGGGCAAGATCAAGACCTGTACGCAGATCGCCTGCGTGATCGCCTGCATTGCAGAGCCCCTGTTCTATCAGAACATTCCCTCCCTGGCACATCTGATGGAGATCCTGCCCCTCTCCCTTACGACCGCCGTGCTGATGCTCTTCTTCACTCTGTGGTCCGGAATCAATTACATTGCGTCCTATTGGAAGTATCTCGATCCCGAAAAATAATACCTGCCCTACGGCGCAAACGAAGCCCTGCACGCCTATTTCTGCGTGCAGGGCTTCGTTTTTGCATCACGTATGTGGTTTTTTGATCACTTTCTGTCCGCGTGACAGATCATGTAAAGGATCTGATAATCCGAGGAAAGAGCCGAAAGCAGCTTTCTTGCCGCAGACAAACGCTCCTCGTCCAGATTGACGAAGGGATCGTCCAGGAGCAGGAAGGGCTTTTCACCCTCGGCATAAAGGGCATCCGAAAGTGCCAGGCGGATGCAGAAGCGCACCGTGTCGCGCCAGCCCTTGCTGAAGCTCTCCATGCTATGCGTCTTGCCGTTCTCGCGCAGACGTACCTCAAAGGAGGCATCCATCGCCGACTCGGGCGCGTCCTTGCCAAGCAGGCAGATCATGAATTTGCGGAAGCTCTCCTGCATTCCATCCAGGTATCGGGTGGAAAGCGCAACCTTTGCCTCCTCCAGGAATTTCTCGGTTGCCGTGATGGTGGCACTGTTCTGCTTGTACTGCGCGATCTGCTCGGTCAGAAAGGCGATCTGCTCGTGCAGCGCGGGAATCTGATCGGTTTCCACCGCCAGGCGGTCGATCGCGCTCTTGAGATTGGCCTGCTTCTGCTGAAGCTCGTCCATGTCCTTCTGCAAGCGCGTTTCCTCGGCGCGCAGACGATCCAGCTCGTCC